>JBKJPO010000279.1:0-7670 GCA_046595095.1 Chitinophagaceae bacterium | reverse complement strand
CTGATAAGGTGGAATTGAAGAATCCTTTGATAGAACCTTCCGCAATCCTATTTTCAATATCAGGTTTCACCCAATATTTTACCCGGTCGCTTAAAGCATTGCCTTTTACAACCATAGTTACTGAAGCACCCTTTCGCCAAGTTTCCAGTGCCGCATCAACGGCGGAATTTGCAGCACCTACAACCACTATATCCTGGAAAGCATAATAGTGCGGATCTTTGTAATAATGAACCACTTTTTCGAGCTCTTCTCCTTTTACGTTCAATAAGTATGGGATGTCGTAAAAGCCAGTAGCAATAATTATCTTCTTTGCCGTGTATTCGTTCTTTGATGTTATGACCTTAAATTCCTGGTTTGAAGATTTTACTTCCATAACTTTTTCAAACAACTTAACGTATACGCCTGCACTAACAGCTACCCTGCGATAATATTCCAGTGCTTCATTACGTACCGGTTTTGGATTATTGCTTACGAATGGAATGCCGCCAATTTCCAGCCTTTCACTTGTGCTGAAAAAAGTCATGTTGACCGGGTAATTGTAAATTGAATTTACCAAGGCTCCTTTTTCAATGACCAGGTAGCTTAATCCTGCATGCTTTGCTTCCAGTCCGCATGCGAGCCCAATGGGGCCGCCTCCAATAATTAACAGGTCCAGAGCGTTTGAATACATGTGTGCAAAGGTATTGTTCGTCAATGTATTTCGGCGAAGCAATTACAGGAGGACTAATAGAAAAATAAGATCAACTTTCGTTTACTTAATACGGTAGCAGGGTTAACATATGCAAATACAGTATAATTGTATCTTATTATTTTCGGTTTTATTACAATTCTAATTGGATCAACTATTGAACTGGTAAATTCCAGGTTCATCAACCATCGCTAATTGTCTGACAATGCCCAAACAGGTTTTATTTCTCTTTGCTGCACTGGTTATTTCAACAAGTTCCCATTCACAATTGCCTAAGGGGCTCACGGTGGAAAGTAACGCAGAAAATTCTATTGGTGAAACCTGGGCAGTTATTGTAGGCGTATCAGCTTACCAGAACATTTCAAAATTAAATTTTGCAGACAAAGACGCAAAAGCCTTTTATGATTACCTCCTGGATAAACAGCTCAATCTTAAATCTTCTAATATAAAATTGCTTCTAAATAAACAGGCAACCGCCGCGGAAATTTATGGCGCCCTGGAATGGTTGCAGCAAAGTGTAAAGGAAAAAGATCGGGTAATATTTTATTTTTCAGGTCATGGCGATGTGGAGATGAAAACCATTCACCAGAACGGATTTTTACTTGCACATGATGCGCCGAAAGCTTCTTACATGACTATGGGAACTATAAGCGTAAAATTTTTGCAGGATTACCTGGAAACCTACATTGCAAGAAACAAGGTAAAGGAAGTTATACTTATTGTGGATGCCTGCAGATCAGGGAAACTAGCAGGTGGTCTGAATGGCATACAAATAACCATGCAGGCATTGGGACAAAACTGGAATAACCGGATAGTGAAAATATTATCTGCACAGGAAGGTGAACTATCACTTGAAGATGAGAAGTGGGGTGGCGGAAGAGGCGTATTTTCATATTACCTTATGAAGGGTATCCAGGGAATGGCAAATCGCAATTCCGATTCGCTGATAACCATTGCCGAACTTGCTTCTTATCTGCCGTTGGTAGTTGCAGATGAGACTAAAACAGCGCAAAATCCAAAGGTAGAAGGAACCCCAAATCATGTGCTCTTCACTTTTAACTCTACACAACTTGCAATGGCAAGGATCGAACAAACAGCAACTGATCCGGCATCGATTGTTTCAAGAGGTTTTGCAGATGAACTTGACAACGAAGTAAAAGAGGACTATGACAAATATAAATTATTCGTTAGCAAGGGCAGGCTAATCTGGGGTAGTAGCGAGGCCGATACTTTAGCATCTGCGATTAACTATTACCGTAAGTTGCTTGGTAAAGAAAAGGCAAAAGTCATTTGGCCTTCATTACGATCTTCATTTATAGCCGCTTTGCAAAAGAAGACCCAGGAAAAACTGGACCTCTATATAAAAGGAAAGGATTACGGTTTCAAGCCTAAGGATGTAGAAGCATACAAAGAGATAAGTATCGCAAGATCGTTAATGGATACTTCAAACATTCTATACCCGTACATCACTGCGCGGGCTCTTTTCATGGAAGCTGTTTTCTCCAAAAACCCACGAAAGTCAATTCAACTTTTGTATAAATCTTTGCTTGCTGAACCCGGTGCACCACATGTATTTAATAAGCTTGGCACTCACTATTCACAGATCAACAAAATTGATTCGGCTATTTATTATTATCATAAAGCAAGCTCAGTATCACCTCTATGGAGTTATCCATTTTATAATCTTGGCATTACCTATTGGGAAATGAAAGATTTTCCCAAAGCAATTTTATGGAGTTTAAAAGCCATTGAGATGGATACTTCAAATGCTTCACCATATAATACATTGGGGTCAATATATTTTGACATGGAAAATAATGCAGATGCGATGAAATATTATCAGAAAGCTATTGCATTGGACCCGGGATTTTCCTATTCATATAATGGCCTGGGAAATGTCTTTGCGGAAACTGGTAAGTCTGAGGAAGCTATTGAATCTTACAAAATGGCAATTAAACTTGATCCTAATGATGAATTGCCATACAATGGTATTGGCCGCATTTATGAAGAGCGTGGACAGTTTGATACTGCAATCAACTTTTATGAAAAATCTATTGAAATAAATCCATTAAATGAATTTACTTATGCCCATCTTGGAGATGCATATTTTGAGATGAATGAGCTTGATAGTGCCATGGCTTTCTATTACAAAACAATTAAACTTGACGCTGCTTTCATTCATGCTTTAGAACGATTAGGGGATATTTATTACAGTAAACACAAATATGATAGTGCTAAAAAGTACTATTCGAAGATTATTGAGTTGGATCCAAATAATTTTGATCTGTTGCTAAAGCTTGGCGTCATATATCAATCAGGTATAAAGAACTATAAATTAGCAAAAAAATATTATTTGCTCGCTTTACAAGCCAACCCATCCGGGCTCTACCTTCACCTTTCAATCGCAGAAATTGCATCACTCTCCAAAGATCCAAAAACTTCCCTGGTGTTGCTTGAGAAAGCTATTACAGCCGGTAAGACCAGCTACCAATCAATATTGGAAAGCAAAGATCTGAAGTTTACCAAATCTCTTAAGCAGTTTCCTGCTCTTATGAAAAAATATTTTGCAGGCCAGGTGAAATGACAAAATAATTTTTACCATAATCTTAGCCCTCCTTTCCTCCACAATGCTTTTCTTTGCGAAACCTTTTTAAAAAATGTCTGAAACTTCTTCCCCTCGTGCTGCAATACTTTTACTCGCAGATGGCAATATATTTTACGGCAATGCCTTTGGTAAAACCGGTACCACTACCGGCGAAATATGTTTCAATACCGGTATGACTGGTTACCAGGAAGTGTTTACAGATCCCAGTTATTTTGGGCAGGTATTGATTATGAATAATGTGCATGTAGGAAATTATGGAGTTAAGGAAGCTGATGTGGAAAGTACCGGCATTAAAGTAAAAGGAGTTATAGGCCGGAATCTTGAAGAACGATATTCCAGGTTCCAGGCAAATGATTCGCTCCAGGAATATTTTGAGAAACAGGATATTGTTGCAATCGATGAGGTGGATACAAGGGCCCTGGTTGCACATGTAAGGGTGAGGGGAGCGATGAATTGCATAATCTCTTCAGAAATAACTGATGTTGATGCCTTGAAAGCTATATTGGATGCAGTACCGGATATGAATGGTTTGGAACTAGCCTCTGTTGTTTCTACGACTGAACCTTATTTTCTGGGCGATCCTTCAAGTGAGACGAGGGTTGCTGTTTTGGATTGTGGGGTAAAGAAAAATATTCTTCACTGCCTCGTGGAGCGGGGTGCATATGTAAAAGTGCATAATTCAGCAACATCGTTTGCAGATCTTGAAACTTTCAAGCCGCATGGATATTTCATCAGCAATGGGCCAGGCGACCCGGCGCCGATGGATTATGCGGTATCAACTGTGCGTTCGATCCTTGACGCAGGAAAACCTTTATTTGGTATCTGTCTGGGCCACCAGTTACTTGCTATGGCAAATGATATCCCGACTTTTAAAATGCATCACGGTCACCGGGGATTAAATCACCCGGTAAAGAATCTTATAACGGGTAAATGCGAGATCACTACACAGAACCATGGCTTTGGTGTTGATCCTGAAGCAGTGCGCTCTGCAGCTAATATCGAGATTACACATTTGAATTTGAATGATGGATCAATAGAAGGAATAAGGATAAAAGATAAGCCGGCATTTTCAGTCCAATATCATCCCGAGGCTACACCGGGGCCGCATGATAGCAGGTATCTGTTTGATGATTTCCTTGAACTGATTGAATTAAGTAAGAAAGTTTAATTTATTAGCTATGCCTTAGGTTCTTGTTTACTTCGGGATTCAAGTGATTTTCTGAACCACTATGACGCTAAGCCAACAATAAGAAGAACAAATTAAATTGGCTTTACTTTTGCACCCGACCTTTCAGACTCAAATTTCTAGATTATGAAAATAGCAATCATCAACGGCCCAAACCTCAATTTGCTTGGAACAAGGGAAACAGATCTATATGGATCTACTTCTTTTGAGCAGTATTTTGAAAAATTAAGAAACAATCATCCCAAAATTGATTTTGATTATTTTCAAAGTAATATCGAAGGAGAACTTATCACCGAAGTTCAGCGTGCGGGGGCAAAGATGGATGGCATAATCATAAATCCGGGCGGATATACACATACATCAGTTGCACTCGGAGATGCGATTGCGGCTGTAAAAGCTCCGGTGGTGGAAGTGCATCTCACCAACCTGCATGCAAGGGAAGATTTCAGGAGTATTAACCACGTATCCGCTTCCTGTAAGGGTACAATTATGGGTTTTGGTCTTAAAGGATATCACCTGGCGGTACATTACCTGGCGGGATAGACGATCTTTCCTTTAGCTTTTCGAGGTGCTTCAATCACAGTCTTAGCGCGAAGCTGACGAAGTATTCCATTTACTTTTGTCTTGAAACTATCTGTCTCGGCTAGTTGTTCCTGGATGAAAGTATTTTCTTCTATTGCACCAATTACTTTATTCATTTCTTCATTGGTTTCATAAACCATCTTACGGAAAGGATTCGAATAATCTTTTGCACGCGAATCGTAGATTCCCTTTCCCATCCATCTTTTTGTCACAATAGCTTTCTCTAAAAGCTCTTCAAATCTATCAATAGTAAATTGTTTTGAAGTGATATTCATGAGTTCAAGCAAGGCGGTAAATGCATGTGTTAATTTAAGTGCGGGATAATTTTCAGCTGAAGATTTATACACCTGGTGTAATTCATCCCAGTTGTTAATTTTGCCTTTTTTTACATCCCGTTTTAGGTTTTCGACTTCATCGGTTGTCATCAATTGCCCGCCAACATTGATCCATTCCGATCTTGTCAATTTAGCATTTAATGAAGATTTAAAATCGTCGAAAGAGTTGAAATTATAATGTAAAAAATGCGAGATTAATTGATCCGCAGCATAAAAGCGGATGAGTTCTTCAAACAGCGATATTGCCTGCGGAACTTTTATTATTTCCGATGGATCCTGGCAGTTTTCAAATTTTTTTGTCCAATACCGGCCATGCTTATCCGCTTTGAGTTTTGATAAGATATGAAGCGAATTAAACATTTCATTAATGGTGTCGGGGGCAAGGTAATCGTATTCGATTAATTGTTTTCTTGTGGTGCGACGATCACGATCTACATATTTTTTACTGTTTCTTACCAGCGCATACATATTGTACATGAACCAGTATGCGGGCATAACCACCAGTGTATTTCGCGATACATCAAAACTTACTAAGCTGAACGGAATCGGGATATTCAACTCATGTGGAAAATCACCCTTAGCCAGTATGGTAAATGAAGCAAACTTACTGTTATGCTTAAGGCTTACACACAAGCCTGGCCAAAAGCCGCGGCCGGCAATAATCTCACCGTCGGCGCTTCGGCTGTTATGATTACTCCCAATTGTTGCACCCGCGGCAATATTACTTTGACCCATTACCACAGCAGCACAGAGAAATGAATTATTATGGTGTTGTTCGTGTGCGGGAAAAATCAGTGAGTTCAATACTTCACAACAGGAAATTGTAGAATTATTTCCTAAAAAAGAATTGATGAGCCTTGCCCCATATTTTAATTGCGAATGGGATGACATTACAAATCTTACGGCTTTAGCGCCATAAAAAATCCGGCAACCAAAACCAATGATACCATTTACGAGTTCACATCCTTCACCAATTTGTGATGTACGTTCAGGATCACTATTAATTGTAAGGTTTTTGAGCTTATTCGCTCCTTTGAGGTAAGCATCCGAACCTATCCAAACGTCTTTTATGATCTTGCAGTTTTTTATCACGGTGCGATCGCCGATCTTACCATAATATCCGCGAAGCGTATTGAAATTTTTTTCTGTAAAAGTTTTAAATTTTTCAAGTAAATCTTCATCATCACGATACTTGCTCCACAACCATGCATCTCCTGCGAGCATGCCATTAAAAGGAATAACTTTTCTGCCACCATTCTCATTGCAAAGTTCCATCCACACCCGGGTACGCTCTGTTTCCCCATCTTTTAAGACTCCATTTCCGAATTTGGCATAATCTGTTGTTGCAAGTTCATTTACATTGGCAATCATTACTTCGTTACCAAGTATATAGTGGCTCAGGTAATTTGCATTATCGACACAGATGTTATCCCCAAAATCGCAACTGATAATAGTGCTGTTATATAAGCCAACAGGAAGCCTCAGGTTGTGAAATTCCAGGTAGAAAGGTTCCAGTTTACCAATGCGCACAAGACCGAAAAAATTACATTTTTTTACAAGTGAGGGATCGAAATACTCTGTAACAAGAATTTTGTTCCAGTTATCCGAATTATTTCCATTCCGGATCAAAATATCTACTTCATCAGGCGTGAGTTGACGATAATCAATATTATTAGGCCGCTGAATGTTCCTCAGGTGATATTCATCCTGGCCTTCGGGTAAGTACTTTGGATCTATAAAGCCATAGCCTAAATTATTTACAGGATGTTTTTGTATGATGTTCATAAATACAGATACCAGGCTATAGCTTTCGTTGGTTAAGGTACTTAAATAATTTAGTAAAAATTTGATATGAATGTCAAATTTAATATGCTCCAGGGATGTAAAAAATAATGGAATAAGGATTTGCATCCATTAGGAAAAGGAAATTTGCTCCACTAGCTTACTCCACAGTTACAGATTTGGCCAGGTTACGTGGTTTGTCAACATCACAGCCTTTTGCTAATCCAATATAGTAGGAGAGTAGCTGTAATGGGATTACGCTTATCATTGGGGCCACAATCTCGTCTGAAGGCGGAACCATAAATACATCATCTGCCAGGTTGGTAATATCTTCATCACCCTCAGTAATTATTGCAATCACCTTACCTTTCCTTGCTTTTATCTCCTGGATATTGCTGATTATTTTTTGATGATATAAATCCTTCGTAGCTACAAAAACTACCGGCAGAGTTTCATCTACCAGTGCGATGGGTCCATGTTTCATCTCTGCAG
>JBKJPO010000050.1:0-17131 GCA_046595095.1 Chitinophagaceae bacterium | reverse complement strand
GCTTGGCAGACTACTTGCATTTATTGGTTTAAAAAAGATTGCCGATAAAATACCATTACATGGATACCGCAACCAATCATTTTTTGTAATTAGGAATGATTCTTTGGATAGATTTGGTACTTCACTCGAACAAAGATTTTCCAGGAGACAAATTTCAGAAATGATGTCAGTAGCAGGTTTAGGCGAAATTGTAATTGCAGATACTCTACCATACTGGCATGCTATAGGAAAAAGAATTAAATAGGATAGATACAAATATATTTATAAATGAAAGGCATAATATTAGCAGGTGGTTCAGGCACAAGGCTCTATCCGATTACGATGGGCATCAGTAAGCAGTTAATGCCTATTTATGACAAACCAATGATCTATTACCCGCTCAGCACCTTGATGCTGGCAGGGATCCGGGAAATCCTCATCATTACTACTCCTGAAGATAATCCTCAATTCATCAAATTGCTCGGTGACGGATCTCAATGGGGATGCACATTTCAATATGCGAAGCAGGAAGTTCCAAATGGCCTTGCGCAGGCATTCGTGATCGGCGCAGATTTTATTGGAACCGATTCCGTAGCCCTGGTGTTAGGCGACAATATTTTTTATGGAAGTGGGTTATCTCAGCTTTTACAAGCTGCTGCAGATCCCGATGGTGCAATGATTTTTGCTTACCCGGTTAGCGATCCCGAGCGATATGGTGTAGTGGAGTTTGATGCAGATTTTCATGCATTGAGCATAGAGGAGAAGCCGGAGAAACCCAAATCAAATTATGCAGTGCCCGGGCTTTACTTTTACGATAATGCTGTAGTAAAAATTGCCCGCGAAATACAACCGAGTCCAAGAGGTGAGTACGAGATTACAGATGTAAATAGAATTTACCTGGAAAATAAAAAATTAAAAGTGGCAGTATTTGATCGTGGATTCGCATGGCTGGATACGGGCACATTCGATTCGCTTCATGATGCCTCTGAATTTGTTCGGGTAATTGAAAAAAGGCAGGGCTACAAGATCGGATGCCCTGAGGAAATAGCTTTCAGAATGGGTTTTATCAGTCGCGATCAATTATCCACCCTCGCTGAAGGTCTCAAAAAAAGTGGTTATGGAGAATATTTGCGGGTAATTGCAAAATGACGCCTCTAAAATATCATAATTATTGAGATTGGTCGTTATCTACAAATGCAGATCAATTACATCAACCCGTATACACTGGATGAAGCCAGCTTGGATGCGGACGCAATAACTGATAGCTCCGGAAAATCATTTCAATTTATTAATGGCGCATACCGGGTTGTATCTAACGATAATTACACAAGTAATTTCGGGTATCAATGGAACAAATTTGCAGGAACACAGGTTGATAAGAACACCAGGCTAAATATGTCGAAAACCCGGTTTTTTGCAGAAACTAACTGGGATAAAGAGGATATGCAGAATATGAATGTACTCGAAGTAGGTTCTGGAGCAGGCAGATTTTCCCAAATAATTCTCGACCATACGGAGGCGAACTTATACAGCGTAGATTATTCTAATGCTGTAGAAGCTAACTATAAAAATAACGGGCCACATGATCGGCTTAAACTTTTCCAGGCAAGTATTTATGAATTACCATTTGCAAAAGCTCAATTCGACAAAGTGATTTGTATTGGTGTTTTGCAACATACACCAAACGTTCAGCGCTCGGTTCAATGTCTTATTGAGATGGTGAAACCAGGCGGAGAACTTATTGTAGATTTTTATCCAATAAAAGGATGGTGGACAAAGATGCATGCAAAATATCTTTACAGGCCTTTTACAAAGAAATTGGGAAACGAAAAGTTATTCATGAAGATTGATCGTAATATGGATAAGATGATAAAAGCCACAAAAATTTTTTCACGTCTCGGGCTTGGTAAAGCACTCAACCGGTTTGTTCCAATCTGCGATATCGATGCAACTTTGCCCGCTAATCTCCAATACAAACAGCTTCGGGAGATGTGTGTACTCGATACTTTTGATATGTTTTCCCCGGAGTTTGATCAGCCTCAAAAGATTAATAAGGTGATGAACTGGTTCAGCAAAGGTGGAATGAAGTCTGTTTGGGGTGGTTATATAAAATACGAAAATTGCAGCGCAGCGGTCGTCAAGGGCACAAGACCGGTCAATATGAATTGATAAACATTTTCCATCCTCCCGCGTGCATAAGTTGTTCTCTTACTAAATAGAACTAATAATCCTAATTTTGGCACTCATTCATAAAAATGGAAAAGTACTTTGCTGACCCAACGGCTATCATAGACGAAGGTTGTACAATAGGTTCTGGTGTAAAGATTTGGCATTTCAGTCATATCATGTCCAATTGTGTGATTGGCGAAAATTGTAATATCGGTCAGAATGTTGTGGTTTCACCTCGCGTGGTGTTGGGCAAAAATGTAAGGGTTCAGAATAATGTTTCAATATATGAAGGCGTGATCTGTGAAGATGATGTTTTTTTGGGCCCGTCGATGGTATTTACAAATGTTGTGAATCCCAGGAGTGCAGTACTTCGCAAACATGAATTTAAACAGACAATTGTAAAAACCGGTGCAACTATCGGCGCAAATGCCACAATAGTATGTGGTCATAACATCGGCCAGTATGCGTTTATTGGAGCAGGCGCTGTTGTTACAAAAGAGATCCCTGCTTATGCACTCGTGGTTGGCAATCCTGCAAAGCAGATCGGCTGGATGAGTGAATTTGGGATGAGACTAAATTTCGATAACCTGGGATTCGCGGTTTGTTCTGAAAGCGGGCAGGAATATGTACTCGAAAATAACCATGTGAGTAGAAAAAAATAGTGATGAATAAAATGTAAAAAAATTTTTACCTGAAATTTTTCTAAAATCACTTGCAGGAAAACATCTAGTTTATAAATAAAACCTCGCCATCTTTAATGAAAAATTTGCTAAAAAGCGTATATGAACAGCTTCCCTTTAAAAAGCAATTTTTTTCATTCATTAAATTTTTCTGGAAGCCTAACCACTCGATTTATCAACACTTATATTTTACGGGGGTGATAAATGTACCCATCAGCAAATCAAATTCCTTCAAAATTAACCACTATGGTTTCGAAGTGGAAAATGAAATTTTCTGGCGCGGCCTAACCCGTGGTTGGGAAAAAGTCTCAATTAATTTATGGATTGATCTCTGTAAAAATGCTGCCGTGATCTTTGATATTGGAGCCAATACCGGGATATATTCACTTACAGCAAAATCACTTAACCCAAATTCAAGAGTATATGCTTTTGAACCTGTTAAAAGGGTGTTCAATAAGCTCACAGAAAATGTGCAATTAAACAAATTTGACATAACCTGTGTTGAAAAAGCAGTTTCAAATAAAAATGGTACTGCGCTCATCTATGACAATGACCAGGAACATATTTATTCAGTTACGGTCAACAAAAACATGTTTCCTACAGATACAAAGGTTATTGAAACACAAATCGAAACAATAACCCTGGATAGCTTCATTAAACAAAATCATTTACCTAAAATAGATCTTATAAAAATAGATGTTGAAACACACGAAGCGGAAGTTTTGGAAGGGTTTAGTGAATACCTGGCTGCTTTTAAACCCACGATGTTAATCGAAGTGCTTAACGATGAAGTCGGGAAAAATATCAATGAGATCACGGCCGGATTGGGCTATTTATACTTTAATATCGATGAGAATAAGGGCGTAAGGCAAGTCAATAGCATAACAAAAAGTGATTATTACAATTTTCTATTATGTAATGAATCAACCGCCAAAGCACTGCAACTAATTGCATAGCGTTTTGAACAAACACCGATTCCACCTTTCACTAACCCTTCTCATAACTTGCAGGTTACCAGTTAAAAAATTAAATAAATAGTAGAATTCCGAAGTATAATTCCGCGGGTTAAAATATTCCCATACAAAATAGCGTTTAGTATGCTCAATGCCATACATCCATTCTATTAAAAATCAATACCTGGGAAATGCTGTAAAAACAATTGGCATTTATGCCCTTACTAATTTCTTTGTTAAGGGTACATCATTCCTCTTATTGCCTTTATTTACTGATCCAAGGTATCTTACCCCCGCTGATAACGGTCTTTTAAGCCTGTTTGCACAATCTATAATCTTCCTGATCCCATTCATCTCGCTTGGCGTTTTGCAGTCGGCCAGTGTTGATTATTTTAAACTTGACAAAAAACAGTTTAGAGACTTTTGTACAACGGGTATCACAATGTCTGCCGGTGTAACCCTGGTCTTTGTTGTATTATTCTGGTTATTCAGTGAACTACTGTATGAATATTTCAAATTTCCACTAAGTTTTTTCTGGATAATTCCCCTGGTTACTTTTTCCACTTTTTGCTTTGAATTATTGATGCTCATTGTACGCAACCGTGGAAATGCCTTTCACTACATGCGCATAAGTTTGAGTAAAATGCTGCTGGATCTTATGCCGGCAGTGGTCCTCATTGTTGCTTTTGCTTTTGCCTGGAAAGGAAGAGTAACCAGCATTCTCATTTCTTCAACTTGTATCGCATTGTATGCACTGTGGTATCTCAGAAAGAATAATTTCTTATTTGGCAAAATTCGAATGGGTATAATTAAGAGCGAGTTGAAATATAGTGTTCCGATCATCGCAATGCAGTTCAGCATTTTCTGCCTTTTCTCCTCGGATAGTTTCTTATTAGCAGGTATTTCTCATAATAATTCTGAAGTAGGTATTTATGGTATGGCCTGTTTATTTTCTTCGATCATTTTTACACTTTGCACGGCTGTGCTTCAATTTATGGTCCCGAAAATAAACGAGATTCTGTCAAAACCTGTTGTTGATTTTGCAGCCATTCGAAAGCATCTTATTTCCTACACACTATATATGTCTGTGGGCTTTCTTTTCCTGGTAAGTATCATACCGGTTGCATATAGGTATTTTATCGATCCCGCTTATTACCCCGGACTGCAGTATTATATTTATTTGTGCGCCGGCTATTTTCTTTGGTCATTCAATTACTTCCTGTATATATTCCTGCTTTATTATAAAGAAAAACGAAAGCTTCTTTTTCTATCCACTTTGTCTATCATTATCAGTTTGAGCAGCAATTATATTTTTATAAAAAACATGGGAACATTAGGTGCTGCTATCTCGGTATTTTGCAGTTACCTGCTCATATTCCTGGTAACGATCATATTTACAAAATCTCATTGGAAACCACTGCTAACGAATATTACCAGATGAGGAAAACTGTACTTTATATAATTGAATCTCTTGGATTAGGTGGTGCAGAAATGCTGGTTGTTTCCCAATTGCCTGAAGTGAATAAGAAGTATAATATTATTTTGGTCACTCTTTACCCTGTCAATCAATTTGAACCGGGGCAGTTGGTTTATGATCAATTTTATTGTCTTGATATGAAGGGGAGTAAAAGTGTTTTATCCGCAGCAAAAAAACTCCGGCGAATCATCAAGGATCATGATGTTGACCTGGTGCATTCGGTCTTGTATTGGAGTGTAATGGTAGCGAGACTTGCCTGTAGTAAAAAAACAAAGCATATTAGCAGCCTGGCCGTAACAATGAGCCATGGCGCTTATAGTGTAAAATGGTATAGCGGACTTGCGCGATTGTTGGATAAACTAACTTATAAAAAAAGTGAAACACTTATTGGTGCGACCACCGAAGTATTGAAAGATTTTGATCATGAAATAGGGATCAGGGGAAGAAGCAAAGTGATTTACAATTTTGTCAACAATGAATTCTTTGATCATGCTATTGAATATGAACTGCCTGTAAAAGGCTTAAAACTTGTGGCTGTAGGCAATTACCGCGAGCAAAAAAACTACCAATATCTGGTAGATTCATTCAGGCTGTTGAAAGATCGCGATGTGTCGATTGATATTTATGGACAAGGCCATTTGCGCGAAATGTTGCAGGAACAAATTGACAGGGAGGGTTTAAAGATCAGTTTAATGGGGCCGCATACAAATTTGCACCAGGTACTTCCTGCATATGATGCGTTAGTAATGTGTTCAGCTTTTGAAGGATTTGGTATTGCAGCTGCTGAAGCCATGGCCATTGGATTACCGGTATTACTCTCCAAAATTCCGGTGTTGCAGGAAGTTTCCCTGAGAAATGCTTATTTCTTTAATCCGCGGAAACCTGCAGAATTTGCAAGGATAGTAAAACAGATTTTAATTGATAATTCGGCTCTGAAAGAGATGTCAGAAAAGGGAAAACTGATTGCTAACAAATATTATACAAAAGCGAATTATATCAATTCACTTTTCGAATTATTTGATGATGTACTTGCAAATAAGCCTTATCGCAAACAAACATTTTCACCATTAGGTTTCAAACCAAGACGGGTATTGGAATCATAACTTAAACTTGAACTAACCGAAGCTTTATGTGCGGAATCGCAGGTTATATATCACTGGATAAAGGAATATCAGATGCAGCCCTGCATGCGGCTACATCGTGTATGCAACATCGTGGGCCTGATGCTAAAGGGTATTATTTCTCAGAGGATGGCCGCATAGGATTTGGACACCAACGGCTCTCGGTGCTTGATCTATCAGATGTAGCGAGTCAACCAATGGTGTCTGCTAATGGCAGATATGTGATCATCTTCAATGGTGAGATATATAATTTTCCTGAACTAAAGACATTATTGAAGGACAAGGGTGCTTCATTAAAATCCACATCTGATACTGAGGTGATTCTTGAACTTTTTGCTGAGCAAGGTAGCAGATCATTTTCCAGGTTGAACGGTATGTTTGCTTTTGCCATTTATGATAAAGTGAAGAACTCGGTTACGCTTTGTCGTGATCATGCTGGTATCAAGCCATTGTTTATTTATTTTGATGACCGGGAAATTGTTTTTGCATCGGAGCTTAAAGCAATAAAGTCAATAAAAAGAGACCTGCAAATCAATAAAAAGGCAATACCCTATTTCCTGCATCTTGGGTTTATTCCGGCACCGCTTACCATTTATAATAATGTTGAAAAATTCCCTGCAGCACATTTCCTGGAAATTGATTTAACTGCAAATCAATTCAGCAACATCAATGAAAATGCTGTAGAGTTCTGGAACCTGGAAGATAAAATTTCGGGTACCCCAATGAAAGATGAGGCCCAGGCTAAAAAACTGTTGAATGAACTGCTCATAGATTCTGTGGAAAAACAAATGATCAGTGATGTGCCCGTGGGCACTTTTCTTAGCGGGGGTGTGGATAGCAGTTTGGTAACTGCACTGGCTTCGAGGGTGAGTAGCAAGAAAGTGGAAAGTTTTAGCATTGCAATTGATAATGGTAAATACAATGAATCGAAATACGCCCGGCAGGTTGCGGGGCATCTTGGTACAAATCACCATGAATTTATAGTGAAGGAACAACAAATACTGGAATTGACTGATAGCTTGATACCAGCTTTTGATGAACCATTTGCAGATTCTTCCGCTTTCCCAACTATGATGGTTAGCCGCCTTGCAAGACAACATGTAACTGTGGCATTAAGTGGGGATGGAGGCGATGAATTGTTTATGGGTTACGGCATGCATCGTTGGGCTAAAATACTTTCAAGAAGAAGCATGAGGACATCGCGATGGCTGGTGTATGCCGCTTCGGGAATGATGCCGGATAAATACAAACGGGCCGGTAAATTATTTGGTTACCGGGATAAGAGAAATATCATTTCACATATATTCTCACAGGAACAATATTTTTTTTCTGAGACTGATTTAGATGACTTGTTAATTGATCCGGCGTATAATTTCAGTGGCATCAATAGCACCGCGGGCACAAGCCGGAAACTGGATGCACAGGAGAAACAATCACTATGGGATATGAATTATTATTTGCAGGATGACTTGTTAGTAAAAGTGGATAGGGCGAGTATGCAATTCTCATTAGAAACAAGAGTGCCACTGCTAGATCATAGAGTTATTGAATTTGCGTTTAACCTGGATAGTGATCTGAAAATACATAATGGTACAATGAAATATTTATTAAAAGAAATATTGTATGATTACGTTCCACGCGAAATATTTGACCGGCCGAAATGGGGCTTTAGCATTCCCCTTGTAAAATGGCTTCGCACCGAACTTCACTACTTGCTTGATAGGTATCTTTCGAAGCTCATTATAGAAGAATACAACCTTGTAAGTTACGATGCAGTAAAGAAGTTGCGCGCAGCGTATGAAAATGGTACTGATCACCTTTTTAACCGTCTTTGGGTACTAATCGTTTTGCATTGGTGGCTTGAAGAAAACAAGAATAAATAATGTCAAAGAAAAATATTCTTTTTATCTCGTATGATGGGATGACCGATCCTCTTGGCCAGAGCCAGGTAATACCATATCTCAAGGGTTTGAGTAAGAAAGGTTATTCTATATTTCTTCTAAGCTGCGAAAAAAAAATAGCTTATAATCAAAACAAGGAAGGCGCCGAAAAGCTCTTTATTGGTTTTGATATAAAGTGGTTTCCGATCAGGTATTCCAAACGGCCACCTGTAGTATCCACTTTGTGGGATATTATGATGCTGAAAGCGGAAGCAAAAAAAATCCATCTTAAATATGGAATGAAGATGGTGCATACACGGCCAGGCATACCCGCATTGATTGGTTTATGGATGAAGCAGAAATTTGGAATAAAATTCTTAAATGATATCCGGGAGTTTTATGCCGATAGCCGTGTAGAGGGTGGGATGTGGGATATTAATAAAAAGTTTTACAGGATAATTTATGAATACTTCAAACGGATGGAAGCGAAGGCCGTTAAACTAAATGATGGTATCGTCTGTCTTACATACGCTGCTGAAAAGATAATTACCGGCTGGCCGGCATATAAAGGCAGTATACCTTTGGAAGTTATTCCCTGTAGTGTAGATCTCATCTTATTTGATCCTGAACAATTAAACGCACAACTGAAAGCCAAATTCAAAACTGAATTGGGAATATCAGATGAGGACATAATTATCAGCTACCTCGGTTCAGTTGGAGGATGGTATCTTACCGATGAGATGCTTGAATTTTGCAAACTTATAAGTGATAAAATTCCTAGTGCAAAATTCCTGTTTATTTCTCCGCACAAGCATGAAATAATATTGGAGATGGCCCATAAATGGGGGATAGCTCCAGGTAGGATAATCGTTAAGCATGGTAAGAGAGATGAGATTCCTGTATTACTTTGTTTTAGTAAGTACTGTTTCTTTTTTATCAAACAATGTTATTCCAAGATGTCCTCTTCACCCACAAAACATGGAGAGATTATGGCGATGGGTATACCTGTGATCACAAATGGGGGAGTCGGTGATGTTGCGGAGATTGTTAAAAAGTATAATGGAGGGATTTTGCTCAAAGATTTTGATGAAAATTCATATCTCGCTGCACTGGATACCATCGTACATGGGAATGGATATTCACAGTCAGAGATCAGGCAAGGGGCTTGCGAATTTTATTCTCTTGATAACGCAATAGAAAAATATTCCGGTTTGTACGGGAAGATACTTGATGCATGCTAAGCTTCAGGTCTGTCTTTTTCCTTTGCTGAATAATTCATTAGTTTCGGAAATTAATATATTTAAATAACGATATACTATGGCTTTCCGCTTCCTGGTTATTGGCTCGGGATTTTCAGGTTCTGTGATTGCAAATAAACTTGCAAACCAAATGGATTGTTCGGTTGATATCTGGGACGAGCGAAATCACATTGCAGGAAATTGCCATACAGAAAGGGATAGTGAAACTGGTGTAATGGTTCATAAATATGGCCCTCACATTTTCAACACAGATCGTAAAGAGATCTGGGATTATGTAAATAGCCTTGTAGAATTTAAACCTTATGTTCATAGGGTGAAGGCTTTAAGTAAAGGAAAAATTTATTCTTTTCCCATAAACCTCCACACTTTTAACCAGGTTTTTGGAAGACCTTTCACCCCAAAGGAAGCTGAAATATTTTTACAAACCTTGGGCGATAAAAGTATTGTAGATCCAAAAAATTTTGAAGAGCAGGCGCTAAAATTTATTGGCAAGGAACTCTATTACAATTTCTTTTATGGATATACAAAAAAGCAATGGGGATGTGAACCTGCTGAGCTGCCGGCTTCCATTCTTAAAAGGATACCGGTAAGATTTAGTTACGATGACAATTACCATAATAATATTTTCACAGGTATTCCTGTAGATGGATATACAGCCCTGGTTGAAAAGCTTATCGCACATTCTTCTATCAGGATAATACTTAATAAAAAATTTACTGCAGGCCTTGACGTTAGTATGTATGATCACGTCTTTTATACCGGACCTCTTGATGCATTCTTTGATTATAAATATGGCAGACTTGGATATAGAACTTTGAAATTTGAATCTTCAATTTCTGATGGAGACTTCCAGGGAACGGCACAGATAAATTATTGTGATGCTGAAGTGCTTCACACCCGCATTACCGAACATAAGCATTTCGCTTACTGGGAAAAACATGATAAAACTATTTGCTTTAAGGAATACAGTGCTGAAACAAGAGAGGGTGATATCCCTTATTATCCAAAGCGTCTTTCGGCGGATATTAGCTTGCTTAAAAAATACCGGGCTGAAGCCGAATGCTTGCCAGGCGTATCTTTTATAGGCCGGCTGGCCACTTATCGCTATATGGATATGCATCATGTGATTGGCGAAGCACTCGATTTTTCAAAAGATTTTATTCTTGCTTTCCACCAAAGAAATAAGCTTCCCGTATTCTCAAATGTCGAACAGTTCTGACTTCATGCGGCCCCGGTTTACTGGTTTAATTTCTACATGATTTTATTTTATGCTTTATTCAAAAGTTATAAATGGCATGGCTCATGTTGCCACGTTAAAGTACCTGCCAAATCAATTTTTACTGTCGTAAATCTACTATAAGCAGTGTAGTTTAATTATTAGATCTTGACACAATAACAAAATTATATCCTCGTTTTAGCCATATCCAGTATTAATTAAAACCCAAATTCCCATCCTATGGACATGGTTATCGCTGTGGTCGTTACATACGACCGCCTTGAACTACTTACGCAATGCATAGACGCACTTCGAAATCAAAATCGCAAACCCGACCAGATCTTAATTGTAAATAACGGAAGTACAGATGAAACAGATACGTGGTTGAAAACGCAATCCGATCTTATATTTATTTCACAGGATAATTTGGGATCAGGAGGTGGATTTAATACCGGTATCAAATACGCATACGACAATGGTTACAGTTGGATATGGATGATGGATGATGATGGATATCCCGATGAGAATGCGCTTAAGCATTTATTGGAAGATGATACTGATGAAATGATCTTACGCAATTGCGCAGTGATCAACAAATTTGACAGGAAAAGTTTTGTATGGAGAACCAAACATTATAAAACTATTGATGAAGTAGAGACTGCCGTTATCGATAATGTTGCCCACCCCTTTAATGGAACACTTATACATCGTAAAATTGTAGAAAGGGTGGGACTTCCAAAAACGAAACTTTTTGTATGGGGTGACGAATCTGAGTATATGCGTCGGATAATAAATTTGAATGGTATTCCATATAAAACATATTCGAAAAGTATACATTATCATCCACCGGCTGGCTACCATTATAAACTTGACTACAATTATGTTTCATCGTGGAAAATGTATTACTATATCCGGAACCGGTTCTTAATCCTGAAAAGTCAGTTTCATAATATGGTGCCCCTGGCTTTCATAATGTACCTGCTATTCCTTTGTGTTTTTGCTGCCCGGGTGTTGATTTTTCAAAAATCAAAAAAAATAGCAAAACTCAGCTTTATTGCCTGGCCAGTAATTGATGCTTTTTCCATGAATTATGATGCAACTCCTGACTTTATCATTGAAAGAATGAAAAGAAAGCCTTCATTCTCATTAAACAGTATTGAAAATTATTTCAGTAACCTGAGGGGAGAATTAGCCGGCGAAAATTTTACCGTCAATTTCCAGGAGTCTAAAAAAGCAGAAGCAATCTGATATCCCTCATATCATTATTTTCAACTTACAAAATAAATGGGTTTCCTTGATTTAATAATTTTACCACTCTACATTTTAATCTTTTATTGGATATTTAAAAGTATTAGGCGGACATATGATGATAAGCTATTAAAACGCTATCACCGAAATGGCTTTTGGATCAAAGTGGTGTCCTCACTGGCATTCACGATTTTCAACCTGTACATCTCACCCGGTGATTCAACCGGTTTATACCACCAGGAGGGTCTGAATATATACAATCTCATACTTAAGGATAGCGATAATATTCAGTGGTTATATCTGCCGGGATCGGAGTTTGACGAAACGCTACTCTATAATATTTATAATACTGGTTATTTTAGTTCTGAAAGTAATTCCATTGTTATAAAACTTGTGGCAATACTTTCATTTGCCACATTAGGTAAATACATTATCATCAACCTGATATTTTCTATGATCGCTTTCACCGGCGCATGGAGACTCTTCGTGTTTTTTTATGAGCAATTTCCAGCTCACCACAAGAATTTTGCTATAGCTATATTATTCATGCCTACGTTTGTATTCTGGAGTTCTGGAGTTTTAAAAGATTCATTGTGCATCGCCTGCATTGGCTGGATAACTTATTCGATGTACGAGATTTTTGTCCGTCATAACCGGATCTTAAAGAACGCATTGATTTTAATCTTCTTTGGTACAATGCTTTCAATACTTAAAGTGTACATTCTTATTTCATATATCCCGATTTTCATGTTGTTCGTAATAATTAAAAACATGGCGGGGATCAATAACAAATTCGTTAAATACCTGCTTGGGCCAATGCTCATAATCGGTAGTCTCCTGGTTTTCAGCAACGTATTAAAATCCTATGATGAAGAGTTGGGTACGTATGCGGTAAAGGATCTTACACAGAGCATTAAAACCTTAAATATCAATATGGAGAACCTGGCAAATTCGGGTACGGCTGAATCAAATTTTACCCTTGGAATGGACTATGATGGTTCTGCCAGCGGGCTGATAAAACTTGCTCCTATCGCCATTGGCACCACGCTTTTTAGGCCTTTCCTTTGGGAAGCACATAATGTATCTTCAATGATAGCTGCGTTTGAGAGCCTGCTCATGATTATGTTCACGCTATTTGTAATTGCAAAGGCAGGCCCAATCAATTTCATCAGGCTAATTCTAAAGGATCCCCTCGCTATGTATTGTTTTCTATTCGCGCTTGTATTCGCACTATTCATAGGGGCAAGTACATTGAACTTCGGGACCCTTGTACGGTATAAAATTCCCTGCATGCCGTTTTATCTTATTTCGCTTTTCCTGGTAAATGCAAGGCTCAATGAGAAAGCAAAACAGAAAGTAAATCTCCAGGAAGCGATTCAGATACCAGCGATAGTATCCCTCTCTGGTGCCGGTTAAATTTGTATCATCATATACAACTGCCTATTTGGTTATATAAGCGTACCGCAACTTCAACTTGAGAAAACGACTTTCAAAATACCTGTAACTTAAATAACTTATAAGGACGCTCAGTGGAAAACCTGCAACTCCAATTAGAAATAGGTTTCTAATATTGGTTATATCGATATGCAATAGTTTTGAAATTAGTGTAGTCAGCAACACTAATATGAGTGGATGATAGAGGTAAAGCCCATAGGTATATTTCCCCAGGCGGCTCATAAATTTTAAATTCGAAAATTTCAACGAATTGGAAGTGGAGAAATTCTGGTCAAGTATAATGTAGGTAAAAAAAGAGGTTTGCAATAACCTGCCCAGGGCAAGCATGTAAGGCCCTTCTAACAATTGCAAAATATACCAGGAAGTAAGGCCAATGGTGTAAGTAGAAATTCTCACAGCCTGCGACTGATTTTCAAAATAGGAAGTGAAATTCTTATTATTGATTGCGAGGTAAGCCGCATATCCGCCAAGTGCCAGATCGCCACAAACACTCAACGTATGAAAATAAAGCATATCCTCATCAGTATGATTCATGATGCGAAAGATGTATGAACTTAGAAGTACGACCGGGAAAATGTATTTAAAATGCCTGGGGTTGAAGATGAAAAAAAATAAAGGCCAGATAAAATAGAATTGTTCTTCAATAGCTACTGACCAGGTAACGGTACTGGGAAGGAAATCATTGCCGCCGTGCTGGTAAATCCTCAAAACGTCAAAATTACTGAGATAAACCAAATAATAAAAAGGCTGCATATCATATTTGGCCCAATCGAGATGCATCATCCGGATTACGATTGGAATGATCACGAAAATAACCAGCAGGATTAAATAATAAAGTGGCCAGATACGCAGGCTCCTCCTGATGTAAAACCGCTTTACATCAAGTTTCCCGTTGAGCGCAATCTCGGAAAGGATAAGATAAGTGATTAGAAAACCACTGAGCACGAAGAAGATAGACACACCGGTTTTCCCATTGGCAAAGGTGTAGAAAAGATTGTTGATGTAAATATTTTGAATGTGTAAGCCGGTGAAAGCATCTTTGAAAGCATGCCAGAGGTAAACCATAAAAAATGCTACAAACCTTAATCCATCTAAATTTGGGAAAAAAATTTTCTTCATACAAGCATGTAAATTACTTTTTCAATCCAGTAAATTATCGTTGAGTGACGTATTCTTTCAAGAATATAGAGTTATTTTGTCTAAAGTGAAATTAAACCGTGTATGTGTGGAATAGCTGGGGCGATTAATTTTAACCTCGACAAACATAAGATCCATGATAAGATGCTTCATAGGGGCCCTGATGAACAGGCCGCGTATAACTCGGGTAATGTAAGCTTTTACCATCTTCGACTAGCCATCCTGGATATTGAAAAAGGGAAGCAGCCCATGCATCTCGGCGATAAGTATACCCTCATCTTTAATGGGCAGATATATAACCACCAGGAAATTCGCAGGCAATTCAATATCAACGGCCAAACTTCATCAGATACCGAGACAATACTACTATTATACGAACGCTTTGGTACCGATTTTCTGCAACATCTCGATGGTATGTTTGCTCTCGCAATTCATGATAAAGTGAAAAATTGCGTTTTCGTAGCAAGAGACAGGGCAGGTAAAAAACCACTTTACTATTACAAAGATGAGCTACGGCTAGTATTTACAAGCGAGCTCAATTGCCTTAAAGAACTGCTTCCCCTTGAGATGGAAGAAAATAATTTCTATCATTACCTCCGGCTGGGGTCCTTTTATCGCAATTTAACCCCATATAAAAATGTAACTGAACTAAAAGCTGGTTCCTTTCTGGTTGTGGATTGCAATTCTTTAGAGATAAAGGAAACAAGATGGTTCAACATCAATCATTTTTATAGTAAGGATTCTCCCGATAATTTTGAGGAATGCATTCGTAAGACAACTGATTACCTGCATTCCGCAGTTAAACGAAGGCTTGAATCTTCAGACCTTGAAGTGGGATGTTTTTTAAGCGGTGGAATTGACAGTGGTCTTGTTACTGCAATGGCCAGCGAATATACAAGCAAGCTCAAGACATTTACTGTTTCTTTTGAAGGAGAGTATGATGAAGCTCCGCTTGCAAAACTTGTAGCACAAAAATATAATACAGACCATACGGAGATAAACATTTCTTTCGATGACCTTACTTCCGAGATCGAGCAGATCCTTTGCAATTATGGCGAACCATTTTTTGACAGTTCTGCCATTCCAAGCTACTATGTGAGCAGGGAAGCAAAAAAGCATGTGACTGTAGTACTTAATGGAGACGGTGCCGATGAATTATTTGGTGGGTACAGGCGGTATGTTCCATTTTCAAAGTATGATTTTTTCAAAAAAAACATGCTCGTAAAACAAGGGGCAACTTTCCTAACAAGTGTTTTGCCTCATTCTAATAAGAAAAAATCAAAGTATAATTATTTATACAGGCTTGCATCCCTTGCTTCCCAATCTCACCTTGAGATTTATCTTTCTGCAGGGGTTGACATTTTCGAAGATTACCAGCAATTCATTAAATGTCCCGGCTTTGATTATCTTGAGCCCGTTAAAAAGGATTTTGAGCTTATCGCCGGTAGCCAGCTTTCCGGTTTGAAGAAGATCATGAACCTGGACTTTGATACAAATCTTTTCAGTGACTTACTGGTAAAAATGGATATCGCCACAATGGCGCACTCACTGGAAGGCAGAAGCGCATTTCTCTCAAAGGAATTACTGGAATATATTCCCGGTATCAATGATAAATTTAAGATACGTGGAAGTACGACAAAGTACTTGTTGAGGCAAATGGCAAAGAATTATTTACCGGATTTGTTGGTAAATCAGCCAAAGCGAGGGTTCGAGATCCCCCTGAGAAGCTGGATGGATTATGAGCTCAAAGAAATGGTTTCTGATTACCTGGTTAGTTCGGATGTACTGCATACAAAATTTATTAAGCAGGGTTTTGTAAATGACCTGCTAAATAAGAAAGTGAAAATTTCAGATGAGAAACGGGCAAAGATATTGTTTACACTTTTTTCGATGGAGGTTTGGTATAAAAAAGCCTATAGATGATGGATGTTGAAACATACAGGAAAAGAATTGCAGTTTTAGAAAATGGCTTGCTGTCAACCTACACCATGAGAGAGGCATTGATGCTCAGGCTTAGGGATGAGGGCCATAAAGTTTATGTGATTACGCATACCAATCAATACCAGAAGGTTGTACAGGAATGGGGAATTGATGTGATACATGTAGGATTCAGTAATCAAAATCCCATCGGCGTTCTTCGGTACATTTATCGGGTATACAAATCTTTAAAAACCATTAGACCAGAGATCTGCCTTACTTTCAGTATTAGGCCTGCTATCTGGGGAAATATGGTTTGCCGTCTTCTTAAGATTCCAACCATCACTAATATTACCGGTATCGGTCCATTATTCGATAGCGAAAGTTTTGTTTATAAGATTGCCAGGTTACTTTACAAGCTTGTTTTGAAAACAGCAAACAAGGTTTTCTTTCAAAATGTTGATGACATGAACCTGTTTATCAGGCATAAATTTGTTAAGCCAGAAAATGCTGAAATGCTTCCTGGCTCAGGCGTTGATCCAAATAAATTTATCCCGCTTGAAGCGCAAAAGAAAACCGGCACATTTGTATTTCTATTTATTGGCCGGTTGATAAAAGATAAAGGCATATACGAATATAT
>JBKJPO010000561.1:0-2642 GCA_046595095.1 Chitinophagaceae bacterium | reverse complement strand
TTAGTATTGTCAGCAAAAATGGAGTATCTTATATTTTAATATTAGCCGAAATATGTACAAATAATTTGTACAGGAGTTTATATTTAATCTCAAAAATTGTATGGCAAGGTCATTGCAGTGCAATCATTGCATAAAAGATTCTATTTGAGCAAATACAAGAAACAAGAAACGATTAAACGATAACTACAAATTAAACCATAAACCATAATATATGCCCATCCTTACCATCGTCATCGTGCTGATCGTTGTCGGCTTGATCTTATACCTTATTAACAACTTCATTCCCATGGATAGCAAGATAAAATCGATCTTAAATATAGTCGTTGTTATCGTTGTGATTATATGGCTATTGAAAGCATTTGGATTACTGGATTCCTTAAAGGGTTTTAAAATATAGAGGGAAAAGTTGGAGAGCTATATTTTAATCTGTAAGCAGTGATGAGGCATATATAGAATGTGTTGCTGTCGCTGCTTTTCTTTTTTCTTTCTTGGGATAAAATAGAAATGATTACGCATTCAAATCATCTTCAAATATATTTATCTCCCCATTCCCACAATCCCAACATACCTTTTGCCTCAATCACTTCCTGGTATGGCACTGCATCCCTCAATACCCATGCCCACTTGCCAATGCTATAGTCACCCATCCATTTTTCAAGCCTTGTTAAGAGCCGCCTACCGGATTCGCTATGCGCATAATCATTTGCGGGCAAGATATCAATAATGGTCACCTGCCCGATAATCGCACCAAACGGTAATGCATTGAAATCGGTTATGTACTTCCTGAGCAGGGGATGATGCATAACAGATTTTCCTGATTTTCGCTGACTGGCATGAATGAGAATAGGCCCACGATGTTTTGTGAACCAAGTGCGTGTTTCAGTTCTGATAACGCCGATTACTACAAGTGTGGCCCAGGGTTGCAACATCGAGATAACCTTCATGGGTAAAGTTGAGATACATTAATCACTAGAAAAAACTGCAGGCAGCAATAGTACGAATTAAAATCAGGAAGCAGAAATCACATTACTCATTTTCTGCACTACACCTGCTTCGTTTATAGTTAGTTTCAGTGAAAAGTTTTACGGTATATAAGTGGACAAGGCCAGCCGATAGTAACTGTTTCCAGGGAAACCGCACACCTGAAAACAGAAATCCGGCGCCGATAAATGTTGATTGCATAAACCATAAGTTTTAACATTCCTAAAAATACTGGTGCTTAAACGATCCATGAACCATAGAACGTACCTGAACCTTATCAAGAATAATAAAATGGGATTGAACTAAAGTTTTTTCACCTTTTTCCGGATTTATCAACCTTGAAAATCCAAAATTTGATTTTGGATTTTCAAGGTTGATAAAATCCGGAAAAAGGATTATTTAATCTTAGAAAGTTCTTTGCTTAGAAAGGAGCCAATTCCATTGACGAAAATATCATTTTGAGTTTTGTAAGATTCACTTTGGGGAGTTATTACGTACCTGTATTTTGGAGCCAGGTCATTTATACAATTTATAAAGCCCTTAGAGATAGTAGGAGAATTTGATAATTTTATTTCAATACAGGCAATAGGCTTGATACCTTTTACAAGTACCAGATCACATTCAGCACCAACTTGAGTGCGATAATAATACAATCCTATATTTTCATGCTTGTTGGCAGCGATTTGTTCAATTACATAACCTTCCCATGAAGCGCCGGCAATAGGGTTGCTTAAAAGATCATCCATGGATGAGATATTTAATAATGAATGAAGGATACCGGTATCGCGAACATAAACTTTAGGGGATTTTACCAGGCGCTTTTTTGTATTGGAGAACCATGGTAATAAACGTCTCATCATATAGCCTCCTTCCAGGTAATCGATATATCTCAGCACTGTGGGCGCAGTAATCCCTAATGAGCGTGCGAAAGTTTCTGCATTCCAAATATTCCCCGATCCATGTGCCAGCATGGTCCACAATCTTTGCATAGTGTTGGTAGATAGATTTACTCCGAACAAAATCTCAATGTCACGCTCAACATAACTTTGAATAAAGCTTTTCATCCATTGGCGGCTTACCATGTCATTTTTTGCCAGTAATGCTTGCGGATAACCACCACGAAACCAATGTTGTTGCCTTGAAATTCTCTTTGGGAGTTCCATTAAGCCCAAAGGAAAAAGTTCCGTATAAGCGATCCGTCCTGCCAGGGATTCAGAAACGCCTTTCACCAGGATGGGCGATGCAGAACCTAGTAGAATAAACCTTCCAGCTTTACGATATTCATCAATAACCGGCCTTAATATGGAAAATAATTCCGGCATCAGTTGTGCCTCATCCAGTATTATTGATTTTAGCTTGTTGTTTTCCAGGTAAGATTGCGCATCTAATAGCCGATGCCTGTCTGTAGGCTTTTCCAGGTCGAGAAAAATCACTTTATCTTTTTTGCTTGAAGCCAATTGCCTGGCTAAAGTAGTTTTACCAACCTGCCTGGGACCGAGGATTGCTACAGCGGGGAATTGCTTCATTAACTTTGTTAACTGAGCTTGTAAGCTTCTCTTGATCATAGCATAAAAGTAAATCTTAACCTTGAAAATCCAAAATATGATTTTGGATTTTCAAGGTTAAGATCTGCACATTTATCTTTTTTAAAAAAGGAGATG
>JBKJPO010000037.1:0-5681 GCA_046595095.1 Chitinophagaceae bacterium | reverse complement strand
CTTATCTTTAATTCCTTTTACCCATGTTTTTCTCCTTTCCCTACTGAATGGGCTTCTTCATGAATATCTCCAACAATCCTGTCTGTATTTCTAACTTTTACAAGATAATTTACATTGGGGAGTACGTGCAATGATTCCAGCACGTAAAATTTTCTATCTATTTGTTCTACATTCCTGATCTGTGAAATCCTGCTTTCTTTATTATTGACATTTCCGAAAACTATTGCGTTTGTAGGACAAGCTTGAGCGCATGCTGTAGTTACATCTGAATCCAGTAACGGCCGGTTAGATTTCTTTGCCTGGAGTTTTCCTTCTTGAAGACGTTGAACGCAGAAGCTGCATTTTTCCATTACTCCTCTTGAACGAACTGTCACATCAGGGTTTAATACCATTCTTGGAAGTTCATCATTCATCATCATAGTTGCGTCGGAAATTATTCCGCGCTGATTATCGGGGAAGCTATCTGCGCCTGTATAATCAGCCCAGTTAAACCGGCGAACTTTATACGGGCAATTGTTTGCACAATACCTCGTACCGATGCACCTGTTATAAGCCATCTGGTTAATCCCTTCTGAACTATGATTTGTTGCTGATACAGGACAAACATTTTCACAAGGCGCATTATCACAATGCTGGCAAAGCATTGGTTGAAATACAACATCTGGATTTTGCTTATCTCCGGTGAAATAACGATCAATCCTTAACCAATGCATATCGTGATATCTTGAAACTTCATGCTTACCAACCACTGGCACATTATTTTCTGCTGTGCATGCTACCACACAAGCACTGCAACCGGTACAGGTGTTAAGGTCTATGCTCATTCCCCATTTTACCCCGGGTTTATCAAAGCGGGGATAGAGTGTACCATCTTTTACAAAGTCCTTTCCATACTGATCCAGTTCTGCTTTCTCCTCGGCCATCACATGTTTTGGATCGGCAATGAAATCTTTTAAAGAAGTTTCCCTTACAACAGGGCGTCCTTCAGTAACATTATGCACCTGGTTTTGTGCAATTCTATATGCATCTAATGCTGATTTCTCAACGGTAGCATTGCCAAAGAAATTAATGCCAGTTCCATTGAATGTAGCTAAAGGGTAAACATTTTTCCCAGAACCATTAGCTGCAGCTCCAATGAATTCTACTGTTTTGTCTTTATTAATACTCTGTCTTCCATACCCCAGGGCAATCGCAATTACTTTTGGATGCATTCCAGGTATAACGAGAGAGGGCAATTCAACAGACTTCCCATTTACGGTAACTTTGAGTACTGTTTTTTCGGGATGCACTTCATATTTATCGGATTGTCTTGCATTAAAAATATCAAGCTCCAGTAGTTGTTTAGCCATCTCAGGGGAAATCATTACATAATTATCCCAGGTGGCCTTAGTTATTGGGTCAGGTAATTCCTGTAGCCATGGATTGTTGGCCTGTTTACCAGTACCCATTGAAACTTTCTGGTAAAAAACCACTTCTACGTCACCGCTTTTCACCGCAGAAAGTTTTGCAGTTGCATCAGTAATATTTCCGGTAAAGGTTGAAGCCGTTGTTGTTCCTTGTGTTGATCCTGTTGTTGTTTCAGGTTCTTTTACTCCTTTTTGTATTAAGGCATTAAACTGGTCTGCACCACCTGCTTGCGTGGTCCAGTAATTTTTGAAAAAAGTATCATAATCAAGCGGGTTGCCCGACCATTTCATCAAAGAAGTCTGGAATGGTCTTGTTTTGAATAATGGATGAATAATCGGTTGGACCATGCTAAAATAACCGCTCTTTGGCTCTGCGTCGCCCCAGCTTTCGAGCCAGTGATGAGAAGGGATCACATATTTACACAGCTCAGTAGTCTCATCCATTATTTCATTGAATGAAACTGTTACAGAGCACTTCTTTATGCCAGCTATAAATTTGGCAGAATCAAAATAAGTATATGCGGGGTTGCAATCGTACACCAGGAGGGTGCCAATTGTACCAGCATTCATCTCATTTACAAGGGTAACCATTTCGGCGTCTACTCCCTGGCGATAGTTTAAAGTAGTTCCCAAGTCTATGGTACTTCCACCTGCGCCAATTGCGTTGTTGATTGCATTTACAACTGTTTGTACATCCGGGTCGTTGCTTCCGCATACAACCAGTGCCGCACCTTTATTTGCTGCAAGCTCTGCTCCTGCTTTTTTTACGCCTTCGGCCAATTTACCACTGAGTGCTGAACTTCCTCCACTTACTGCAGCTAATAGCGCCAGTGCTACAGCACCTGTTTCAGAGGGCTTGTGTAAATAGCGTTCATCGGCGTTGGAACCTGTAAGACTTAGATGTCCTTCAAATTGGAAGTGACGGCTCATTGCAGGCATTGCTGCATTTATTCTTCTCGTCTGTGCATATTGCTGTGAAAATTCAACAGGGCTGATCCAGGTACCAAGAAAATCAGCATCAAGACTTACGATAACTTTGGCATTCTCAAAATGATATGAGGGCAATGCACGTTTACCATAAGAATTCTGATTTGCTATCAACATGCCACTAACGGAAACTGCATCATATTGAACATGCTTGCTTCCGGCAGGAGCTTTAGCCAGGTATTCTGTAATTATTTGTTTTGTAGTAGGAGAGGTAATGGTAGAGGTTAATAAAACAACTGGTTTGCCAGCTGCTCCTGTCAATGCCGCGACTACCAATTTATCAATATTATCATGAGTGGCTTCTTTACCACCTGCCGATGGATAACGAAGCCGGCTGGTATCATAAAGATCAAGAACACTTGCCTGAACCTGGGCTGAAGTTCCCCCTTTTGTAATTGTAGAATCTGGATTCCCTTCTATTTTAATTGGTCTTCCTTCACGCTGTTTAACGATTACCGGGATCACATCCCCACATGAAACATACGTGCTTGCATAATAATTTGAAACTCCGGGAATCATATCATCCGGGGTTTGTACTAGAGGAACAGAATGACGAACCGGAACTTCGCAACTAGCAGCAAGTGCGGCTGCGGCTGTACTAAATCCAACATATTTTAGAAAATCCCTCCGGGGTGTTTTTGCATCAAGAAGACTTTCCTTATCAAATTCCTCAAATGGAAGTAGTTCTTCCTGGAATTCGTTGGGCACTGATTTTTGATAAGCTTCTGAGTTGTTCAGTTCTCCAAAACTTTTCCAGTACTTTTTTTGAGCCATAATATTTCGTTGGTCATTGGTCCTTGCTGTCTTAAACAACAAACACCGTTTGAGAATAAGGACTGTTTCCTCCGGTCGATTAATAGTGACACTTCATGCATTCTGTTCCGCCGATCATTTCCACGCTTACACTATCATATTTTTTGTTCCTGATATCGTCGTGAAATTTCTCGTAAATACTATAAAATTTATTACCGTTGCCCACAGAGTCATTGAATTGAACTTTGGTTTCGCGATGACAATTGATGCACCATCCCATGCTAAGCTCGGAGAACTGGAATACTTCCGGCATGTCCTGGATATTTCCATGACAGGTCTGGCATTGTTGTTTACCAACTTTAACGTGTTGAGCATGGTTAAAATAAACATGATCAGGTAAATTGTGTATTCGGACCCATGGAATCGGTTTTGAAGGCTTGTCATATTTTTTTGATGCGGGGTTCCATCCTGCATAATCATAAAGCTTCTGAATCTCCGCAGTACCATTCACTTTGGAGCCATCTTCTCTAGTAATATCTTCACCCTGGTAATCTTTTACTGCCATGTGGCAGTTCATACAAACATTTACCGAAGGTATATTGGCGTGCTTACTATCCTGTGCACCACCATGGCAGTACAGGCAACTAATCTGATTTGTGCCGGCATGTATTTTATGAGAATAATAAATCGGCTGAACTGGTTGGTAATTTTTTTCGCGACCGAGTCCCATTACTGCCTCGATGGTGAAATAACCACCAAGTAGAAAAAGGAAAATGATAAACATCATTAGGTAAGCCTTGTTTCTGTAGAAAGGAACTGGATTTACCCTACGCACGCCTTCTTTCTCATCGCTGAGTTTGCGAAGGTTACTGTTGATTTGTAATAATATCAATCCTACTACTGCAAGAATTAGTGTGAGAACTCCAAAGAGCAAAGAGTTATCTTCAGTTTTTTCACCTGTCTCTTTCGGACCTACCACAGGTGGCACATAAGCATCGGCCCAATTCAATATTGCATCGATTTCTTCTTTCTTCAAATCAGGGAATGCCGTCATTTGTGATCCATACTGTGCATACAATTTCATTGCGTATGGATCAGTCTTGGTCATGGAAGTAGCGTTAGCCACCCATTTATAAACCCATTCTTTTGAAGGTTCGCGATCTCTTGCCCCCTTTAATGCAGGTCCGGTATGTTCTTTATCAGGACGGTGACAGCTGGCACAGAGAGATTTAAAGAGGGCCTGACCGTCCTGCGCAGTAGCGAAATTGTTGAAAGAAAAAAAGATTAAAACAGAGAGTGAAGCTATAGCCTGGTAAAAATTTCGTCTGTTGATACTCATCAGTAGAATCAGGTTGTTGATGTGGAAAAATTTCCTGGTCAGGGTGCAAAAATAAGCCACGAGGCTGACAATATGTTAACATTTGTTAACTTTTTTTTCCCTTATCTGGCGTGAGTTTCAGGCATTTTAGAAAGATTTCCCCAAGCCTTTGTCATAAAGTTGTAAATACGATTTGGTAGGCTATGAAGAATGTGAATACCGTGGTTTTGGATTACATTTTAATGCATCTTTGCAGCCATGTTCAAATGGTTAAGGCGACATTGGAAAGTAAATAACCGGGATCTTTTTCTCATCTTATGTACTTTCGCAATAACGGGTACGCTTACTGCTTATATCAGCCGGCAGATCACTGGTTGGTTAGATATGGAGAAATATACTTTCTATTGGTGGGCATTAAAAGTATTCGTACTAGTGTTCGGTTATCAGTTCATCATATTAATTGTAGGCTTTTGTTTTGGCCAGTTCAATTTTTTCTGGGAATATGAAAAAAAGATCCTGCGTCGTATGCGGTTATTAAAGCCCGAGACTGAGAAATCTTCTAAAGCTCCAGCAAATCAAGTTTTGAATGACAAAGGCTCCCCCGGTTAATATTGCCATATTCGCTTCAGGTGCAGGCAGCAATGCAAAAAAAATTATCGATTATTTCCGGAATGATTCCAGAATTAAGGTTGCATTAATTGTCTCCGACCAACCTAATGCGGGAGTATTACAAATAGCAAGGGAAGAAAATCTACCGATACTCGAATTGCAAAAGGAAAGGTTTTTTAATGGCGATGCTTATTTACCTGAATTTATACAATTTAACATCAGCTTTATTGTGTTGGCCGGCTTCATGCGTAAGATTCCGGGAAAACTAATTGCCGCATACACAAGGAAAATTGTAAATATTCATCCTGCCTTATTACCTGGGTTTGGCGGAAAAGGAATGTATGGATCGCGTGTGCACGAAGCAGTATTGAAGGCAGGGGAAAAAGAATCGGGGATAACGATTCATTATGTGGATGAAGTATATGATAAAGGAGAAGTTATTTTCCAGGAAAAATGTAAAATTGAAGAAGGCGAAACGGCTGATACACTTGCCAATAAAATTCATATCATTGAACATGCTTGTTATCCGGAGGTGATTGAAAAAGTGATCCTAGAGCAGTTTATTTAAATTCTAGAGGCTTTCTCCGTGGTACTCCTATGTAAAGAGT
>JBKJPO010000493.1:0-8250 GCA_046595095.1 Chitinophagaceae bacterium | reverse complement strand
TCCATAAGCAAGATTTGAAGGAACCAGAATTCTACCTTTTCCGCCTTTTTTGAAAAGCCTGAGTCCATCATCCCAACCTTCAATAGAACCGCGTTGTCCAATTACAAATGAGAATGGCCTTTCAGAAACTCCAGCGCCGTTGTAACTCTGGTCAAATATTTTGCCTGCAAGAGACATGCCTTTATAATCCACTACTACAGTTTTACCTGAATCTATTGGCTCACCCTCACCCGGGATTTGTATTTCCACATAGGTACCCTTCTCTGTTTTAACAGCCTTGATATTATTTTTTGCGATGTAGTCGCTGATTACTTTGTCGTCCTTAACTTTTTGTTGAATCCGTGCCATTGAATCAACGCGCATCATCTGCTGGGCCTGCTTTCCACGCTCAACTTCAGCCAGTAATTTATCGGTTATCACACCTTTGATTTTGATTCTGAAACCAAGGTATTTGCCCTTCTTTGCATAAGGGGGCAGCGGACCAAATTTTTCAGCACTATCCACAAGAATTCTCGTGATGATACTGTCGCCAACTTTTGCCTCCAGGAAAATAGGAATTAATTCGGGTGGCAGGCGTAATGAATCAATTTCAGCAAGTTGTTGAATAGTATCGTAGGGAGTAGCAAGTATTGAATCGGCATGATAACCCACTGCGGTGAATTGTATGCTGTTACCGTAAGCTAATTTCTGATCTCCTTTGCCTTCTACGATGGCATATTCAAGTCCGGCTTTGGCTTTTTTAAACTTTAGTTCCTGTTTGCATCCAATAGCCAGCAATATAATTGCACCGGCTATTACGGAAAATGTACGCTTCATATTTATTGTTTTTTTTAAATTTTATAACTTGATAATTCTTTTGCATTTTCTTTCATTGCAACTTTTAATTTGCGCACAACTTCCTCCAGTGGTTCGGCATTCTTACCACCAGCAGCATTGAAGTGACCTCCACCATTAAAATATTTTCTTGCAAATGTGTTTACATCAAAACCGCCTTTACTTCTGAAAGAACTTTTTCGTTCCTCTCCCCTATCTATAATAATTACAGCCATCCTGATGCCATGGATACCCAGTGGGAAATTCACAAGGCCCTCAGTATCGCCGGTCTTGATATTAAATTTTATCAGGTCAGTTTGTGGGATGGCTATCAATGCTGTGTTGTATTCATAAAATACTTCCATCCTGTTGAGCAAAACGTGCCCAAAAAATCTGAAACGGTTTTCCAGAAAATTGTCGAAGAGTTCCTCAAAAATATGAGAATGTTCAAGCCCGCGATCTTTGAGGTCTGCAACCATCCTGTGCACACTTGCTGTTGTTGCAGGGAAACGAAATGACCCGGTATCGGTCATAACTCCTGCATAAAGGCATTGACTAATGTCATTATCGAGCTTATCAGCGTAACCAGAAGCTATTATAAAATCATAAACCATTTCCGCAGTTGAGCTTTTGCTTACATCGCTGATTCCATATGCAAACATTTCCTCCTGGGGTTGCCGGTGATGATCGATAAGAATACGGGTGGACTGGAGGTTTACCAGTTTTTCTTCCATACGCTTTGTACGATTCATTGTATTAAAATCCAGGCAAAAGACCCACTCTGCTTTATCAAGAGCTTCATTTGCTTTTCCGCCCTGGGTTTCATAATCATATACTTCATTACAACCTGGCATCCAGTTGAGAAAGGCTGCCCAATTTGTTGGTGATATCACGGAAACTTCATGCCCAAACTGGCGAAGGAAATGACAAAGTGCAAGTGTGGAACCCATAGCATCTGCATCAGGCTTCTGATGCATGGTGATTACAACCTTCCTCGGTTGTTCTAATAAAGGAAAAATCTCACTTACAGGTTTCATAAAAGTCTGCAAAAGTAGCTTAAAAAGCCTTAGGATGTTTTATGAGGCAAAATTTTAAGAGTATTTAGTGACCAGAGTTCTTGCCTGGAATGGGACTGCATTTATTTCTTTAAAAAAGAGCAAAGTCTTCAAAGTTTTATATCCATCGATGATTATGATTACTTTTGCCGCCAAAAAACAGACATTATGACCAACAGGACTTTCACGATGATCAAACCAGATGCAACAAAAAACGGAGACTCAGGCAATATACTTGCCATGATCAATAACGCAGGATTTAGAATTGCAGCTATGAAAATGGTTCATCTATCAAAAGAGAAGGCGGGTGAATTCTATGCAGTGCATAAGGAGAGACCATTTTATGGAGAACTTGTTGAATTCATGAGCCGCGGCCCAATAACAGCAGTAATTTTGGAAAAAGAAAATGCTGTAGAAGATTTCAGAAAATTGATCGGTGCCACCAATCCTGCAAATGCAGAAGATGGGACGATTCGTAAATTATACGCTACATCTGTTGGAGAAAATGCTGTTCATGGAAGTGATAGTGATGAAAATGCGGCGATAGAGGGAGATTTCTTTTTTAGCAAGTTAGAGCAGTTTTAAATGATTTTTATTTTTGAAACACGAAGACATTAAGACACGATGGAATCCGGTTAGAACGATTTTATTTCAACTTTGTAACTTTTAGTGTTTTAATGTCTTCGAGGTTTCAAATATCAATTCTTCAAAGGCTCAACGGTATAACCAGCCTTCCGTAGCAATTTTATCAATCCATCATCTCCTACAAGATGTCCCGCACCTACGGCAACAAATAGACTTTTGCGAGGCATCAGTTTTTTTAATTGCTCCACCCAATTCCTATTGCGATTCCCAAGCAACAGATCATCATACTCTCCTCCTCCGAGGCTCGACTTCTTTAACATTGATTCCATCTCACCTAATTGTTGTTGTTTATAAATTATAGCCATAGAGTCAAATTCCTGTTTTGATACCTCAAAGCTGTCGATAGCTTTCAATAGTTCTTTAGCCTGCCATTCGTAAGGAATGCTATCAAAAACAGATGCTTGAAACTGGATTGTCTCGAGACCCTTGACATCCTTTTTATATTCTTTAGCGATCTTAACCAGTTCTTCCTCTACCCCTGAAGGTGTTTTACAATCCATCATTTTGGGGTAAAGCATGGCAATAAGCATGTAAGGTTTCATTTTGCCAAATAATGCTATTGGTGTTCCAAGTGTATCATTAAAATAAGATGATAACCGCGCAAATTCTTCAGCAGTATAAAAATCCTGCAGCTTCTTTCCACCCTTCATGTTCATGAACAGTAATCCCCCTAATAAAGTTGAAGGATCATCGAGGTCCATTTCCATATACACCGTATCTGCATATTTGATAAAAGATTTCAATTGGTTTGTTAGCACGATATCATCTTTGCACAGGAGGTGGAAAGTGCCGAAAATAAAACTGGGTTTTTCCAATCCCTTGCCAGTTACACGCCAAAGCAAAGAGTTATCATCCTTGTTAATCATCATTTCAGGTTTCTTTTCCTGTGCTTTGCAGCTAAACAGGAGAATCGAATAAACACAGCCCGCAATAAATAGCCTCATTTTAATTTTTGCTCAAAAATACAGCAAACATATCCGCCAAAATCCTAATTTTTAAGCTAATTTTAAGCGCCATTCCAAAACAGATCTCCCATTATGAAAGCTACCTGCACGATCCTTGTGCTTCTTCTTGTCGTTTTTACCTCTAAGGTAGGTGCCCAAAAAAAAATTCCCCAATTCGGCAATATTGATTTAGCAGACCTGGAACTCAAAACCTGTGAATTTGATCCGGAAGCAGATGCGTATAAACTTTTGGATATAGGGGAAGTAAAGTATACCCAGGGAAGAAATACTTTTAAAATGGAAACTGAGCGAAGGGTTCGTATAAAAATTTTGAAAGACAAGGGTATTGGACATGCAAATATAAAAATACCTTTTTATGCGAGGCTCAACACACAGAGAATAGTTGGGCTTGAAGCAATTACTTACAACCTTGGACCAGATGGAAATATCGTTATATCAAGACTGGGTAAAGATGCTATCTATACGCAAAAGGTTAATAACCGCATTTCAACGGTTTCATTCACGCTCCCTGAAGTAAAAGCGGGCTGTGTGATAGAGTACAAATATGTGGATATTTTAGAGAGTTTCACACGGTTAGATGACTGGTATTTCCAGGATGATATTCCTACCAGGTACAGCCTCTATAAAGTAGAAATTCCCCAATATTTTAATTTTACCAAAATGGTCCTTGCTTACCAAAAGGTTGAACAAAAATCGGAAGCAAGCCAGGATAGGATATATACCTCAGGTGGAGTTCTAAAATACAATACTGTTATTGCAACTTATTCGATGGAAAATATTCCTGCTTTGAAGAATGAGCCTTTTATGAGTTCTGCAAAAGATTACCAGCAGCGTGTACAGTTCCAGTTATCCCAAATTGATTATGGGAATGGAAACATTGTGGACTATCGCACTACCTGGCCTAAGCTTGCAAAAGAACTCCTGGAAGATGAGGATTTTGGAGTGCAACTAAGGAAAAATATTCCAAGAACAAAGGACCTGGATTTAAAGCTGGCAGGTGTGGAGGATAGTTATACAAAGATGTGCATAATTCATAATTATGTGCGTGCGAATATGACATGGAATGGAAGTCAAAACATCTTTACCAATGATGGCGTTAAATCTGCCTGGGATAAAAAAAATGGCACCAACGCAGAGATCAATATGATCCTCATCAATTTGTTAAGAGATGCTAACGTGCCCGTACAAGCGATGTTGGTGAGCACAAGGGATCATGGTGCAACAAATCCAATATATCCTTTCCTGGAACAATTCAATGGTGTACTCGCCTATGTTAAGATCAATGGAAAAACTTATGTATTAAACGCTGCGGATAAATATAACCCCGTGAAACTCATCCCTTATGATGTACTGAATACTGATGGTTATGTGCTGGACAATGATGGTGGAAAGTGGGTTTCGCTGGAAAACAAAGATCATCGCTGGAAAAATTTAGTAATCATATCTGCGCAAATAGATGCAGAAGGAATTATGAAAGGAGAAGCCACAATCAGCAGTTATGATTACAGCCGGAATCCCCGTACCAAACACTTTATTGAAGAGAACAAATCTTTCGGCGATTATTTTACAGCTGATGATGTGGCGATGAAAGTGGATGAGATTAAAGTAACTAACGTAGAAGCAGACTCGATGCCATTGGAACAGAACGTTAAATTCAGCTCTAAATTGAACTCCTCTGGCGATTACAGGTATTTTAACCTGAATCTCTTTTCCGGACTTGATAAAAATCAATTCATCGCGGACTCAAGAGTAACCGATATTGATTTCGGTTACAACCAGGCATACGCGATCTATGGCTCAATATTTTTACCCCCGGGCTACCAGGTTGACGACATACCAAAAAATATTTCGATGATCATGCCTGATACCAGCGTTGTTTTGAGAAGGGTGATGCAGATCGATGATGATGTTCTTAATTTCCGGATTACCATCGATTTTTCAAAACCATATTATACCGCTCAGGAATATCCTTTTTTTAAAGAATTTAATAAACAACTCTACGTTAAACTTAACGAACAGATTGTAATTAAAAAGAAAACAGGTACCCCGTAATGAAGCAACCGATCCTCATTCTATGCACACTGGTTTTGCAAATTGCTGCATTCGCACAAGTAAATATTTATGATTCCCGTACCCTGTCGCCCGAACTAACTAAAGGTGCTTCATCAGTGAAACGCATGGAGGTTATTAAATTTACCATCAATAGTGCCGGCTCGGGTAATTATAAAATGAAACAGGTGATAACAGTTCTTGATGCAAATGGCAAGGACGAGCTGGATTTCTACCAATATTCTGATAAATTTCGCCACCTCGTAGATGCTGAAATAAAAGTGTATGATGCTACAGGAAAAGAATTGAATAAATACCGCCGGCGGGAGATGAAAACAACTGCACCCAACCAGGAGCATATAAGTGACGACAAAATAACTTATTTCACTGTTAGCACGGCAAGTTATCCGGTAACGGTTGATGTAGAATACGAGGTTTCTTTCTCTGGTTTTTTCCAATATGAAAGTTACAAAATCCAGAAACCCGGCCAGGCTATAGAGCAATCCCAATTTATTGTATCAGTACCGCGGGAACTTGATATAAGATATAAGCCGATGAATACCTTGCTGACTCCTGTAATAAGCCAGGATGAAAAAAATAAGTCTAAAATTTATACATGGGCAGCTTCCAAACTCCAGGCAAAAAATCCAGAGAATGGAGCAGGAAATTTAAAGTCATATTTCCCGTGGATCCTGATTGCCCCCAACCAGGTAAATTTCCAGGGTTACGCAGGCCAGCTTTCTACCTGGAAAGACATGGGGCTTTGGTATAATAATCTTGTAAAAGATATTGCTGGTGTACCAGATATTATCCGTGAGACCATGCAAAAAGTGGTAGGCGATGCAAAAACTGATGGAGAAAAAGCCAGGCGTATTTATTCATACCTTCAAAAGAATTTTCGATATGTAAGCATACAATTGGGCATTGGAGGATTAAAACCTTTTCCGGCAACATTTGTACACAACAAAAAATATGGAGATTGCAAAGCGCTGAGCAATTACATGCAAACTTGCCTCCAGGCAGTTGACATTAAAAGTTACAACGCATGGATTACCTCAGATCCATACCCACCACTTATCGACCCTAATTTTGCATACGATCCATTTAATCACCAGATACTTTGTATCCCTTCGGGAAAAGATACAACTTGGCTTGAATGTACAAGCACAACATCTGATTTCGGTGTATTAGGCAGCAATACAGAAAACAGGTATGCACTCCTGCTTAAAGAAAATGGAGGAGTATTAGTAAAAACCCCTTCAAGCAAATCCTCAAATAATACATTCAATACCCGTACGAATGTGGAACTCTCTGAAGATGCTTCAGGTAAATTGAATACTGTAATTACAGGCAAAGGGGAATACAAAGAACAATTATATGCTGTAAGTAAAAGTCCGGCAGACAGGCAGAAAAATTACTTTGTCCGTTATCTTGAATTCCCATCCAGTGATGAAAATAGTACAACCTTTGGTGATGAGAAAAATCAAGAGATGACAGCAAGACTGGATATGGAAGTTGAAAAGATTCCCGGTTTCACTGCAGGGAATAAAATGTTTCTTAACCCCAGGTCATATGCCATCTGGCAGTATAGTATGCCTGAGGGGGAAAAAAGAATGCACGACTTTTATTTTGATCACCCTTTTGATAAATCAGATTCAACAGTGTATCACCTGCCCGCAGATTTTTTTGTAGAATCTATGCCAAAAGCAAGAGACATTAAATTCGAATATGGCAATTTCAAAACCTCATATGCTTTTGACAAAGAAGCAAAAACAATTACTACTACTGCCAGACTCGTGTTGAATACACAACAGATACCCGCTTCAAAATACCTCGCAGCAAGGAAATTTTTCAGCGACGTGCTGGAAGAGTTTACTGATAAAATTGTGGTCAGGAAAAATTAATGCCTTGAATTTTTATTATCAGTTTGTTGTTCGGAACTTTGTGCAGAGAACACTGAGGGAATACATTAATTAACGACTGCCTCTTCTCCATACATCTGCCCTTTAAATTTCAATGAAGGAGAATTAATTAACTCTCCAAGTCCAAGTTCATTCCACTTACCATCTACAGCAGCGATCGTAGCATCATCAGCAACAATAATATTTGGCCAATCACGCTGAAAATTATCAAACTCCTTTGTCTTACGTGTGCCATCAAAGCCAATGCATGAAAACGTGGAATTAGTTTCGTTTACGGATGGACGTTGTACCAGTACACTATCGCGTTTTGGATCAAGATTATTACAGAGGCGCCATAGTGACGTTGTGAGATCGTTGGCATCCACCGTATGTTCAACATATAATATCATTTTGATTCCTTCTGCTTCAGGTATCCCGCATATGGCATTATGAAGTTCTTTTATGTGCCCTACCCGATTCTTCTTAACTGAAACGATCATGCATGGAATTTCTTTTTCAAACAGGGAGATATTACATGCCAACACCTCGTTAAACTTAGCCTGGAGCAAGTTACTTACCGAAGCATTTGGAGAAATCTTCAACCGGAAATCGCTTCGCTCTTCTTCAAATTTTTTTGTCCCATCAATACACATCTTGCCGCCGAATCCCATTTTGCTGCAACTGTGGTCTAATACATCCATGGGGCCGCTGCTGAATGAAATGTCTGAAGCAGGATCAAGGTTACTGAATACGTATTTTGCCAGCGAGGCATAATCCTTAATATTGCAATGTTCATCTGCAAGTACCAATATTTTATTAAAC
>JBKJPO010000492.1:0-3424 GCA_046595095.1 Chitinophagaceae bacterium | reverse complement strand
TTGCTTCAGATGCCGGTTTTTACACTTTGACTCCTAAAGCGGTCGTGCAACCGATGAATGAAACGGAAATTGTTTCACTCTTTCAATTCTCGCATCAGCATAAAATTCCGTTGGTGTTTCGGACAGGCGGCACCAGTCTTTCTGGTCAATCCATAACAGATGGTATCCTGGTAGACTTAAGTCAATTCTGGAACAGGATCAAGGTTGAGGAAAACGGAGAACTTGTGCGGGTTCAACCCGGCATAACAGGCGCTATGGTCAATGCATTCTTAAAGAAATACCAGCGCAAGATCGGCCCTGATCCGGCTAGTATAAATTCAGCCATGATGGGTGGAATTCTATCGAACAATTCCAGCGGCATGTGCTGCGGCGTAAAGCTCAACTCTTATCATACCACAAAATATATTAAGTGCATTTTGCCTGACGGCATAAGCTTTTCTACAGAAGAAAAAGCTGATTATTTACGATTTGAAAACGAATGCAAAAATTTATTTGACACGCTTGCTGAAATAAAATTACAGATCAATTCAGATCTAACCCTTTACAACAAAATCAGGAAAAAGTATCAAACAAAAAACACCGTCGGTTACTCGCTGAACGCTTTTATTGACTTTGATCATCCTTTGGACATTTTAGCTCATTTGCTGATCGGCGCCGAAGGTACACTTGCTTTTATTGCTGAAGCTGTGCTTCGTACCGTGCCGGATTATCCTTACAAATCAACAGCCCTCCTCTACTTCCCAAACATCTATGCAGCATGCCAGGCTATCGTGCCATTAACAAATGCGGGTGCACTGATGGTTGAGCTAATGGACAGGGCCTCATTACATGCAGTTGAAGATATGGTTGGCATACCGGCAATTGTAAAAACTCTACCTGGAACTGCAGCTGCATTGCTCATCGAATTCCAGGAATCAACCAATGAACAACTGGAGGAAAGGGTCAGACAATTCCTGCTTTCTTCAACAGAACTTTCACTGCTAAACAATCCTATTTTCACCAATGACCCGGAAGAACAGGCCCACTTGTGGAAAGTTCGGAAAGGGCTTTTCCCGGCTGTGGGTGCAGTAAGAGCCAGCGGCACCACTGTTGTCCTGGAAGATGTTGCTTTTCCTGTTGAAAAACTTGGCGATGCCATTTTGGATCTGCAAACACTTTTTCATACACATAGTTATTTTAACGCGATAATTTTTGGCCATGCAAAAGATGGCAACATTCATTTTGTGGTAACACAGTCTTTCAATACCGAAGACGAAATCATTCGCTACGATCGTTTCATGAAGGAAGTGGTTACGCTGGTGATTGAAAAATACGGTGGCACCCTAAAAGCTGAACATGGTACAGGAAGAAACATGGCGCCTTTTGTTGAGACTGAGTGGGGTGGCGAAGCCTACCTTATTATGAAAAGATTAAAGCAGGTGATTGATCCGGAAAACCTGCTTAATCCGGGAGTGATCATCAATGAGGATCCCAATGCGCATATCAGGAATCTTAAAAACATGCCAACTGTTGAAGAGGAAGTAGATCGTTGCATTGAGTGTGGATTTTGCGAGCATGTATGTCCCAGCCGCGACATTACAACAACGCCTAGACGAAGAATTGTTATCCGTAGAGTATTGAAAAATCTTGAAATGGCAGGTGACAAAGTCAATCATAAACTGCTTTTAGATCAATATCAATACGACGGAAAGGAAACCTGTGCCGTAGATGGGCTTTGTGCCACGGCCTGCCCGGTGGATATCAATACAGGTGACCTGATAAAACGGCTGAGAAGAGAAAACCATTCTGCGGCGGCTAACCGGATAGCTTTATGGGTGGCAAGAAATTTCAAGACTGTGGAATGGTTAACAAGAGCAGCCTTGAAAACGGGGAATAACATCAACAAAGTTTTTGGAAGAACCACAATGTTTAAATTGACCAGGGGAATAAAAGGACTGGTTCCGGCAGTGCCACTTTGGTCTAATCACCTTCTATTACCACCAGTACTTGATGTGCTCAAATCAAAAGAAAGAAAAACAAACCCACAAGCCGAGAGTGCCATCGTTTATTTCCCGGCCTGCATTTCCCGAACTATGGGAACCTATAAAGGACAGGAAAAGAATCTCCTGGAGACATTCATGAGCGTTTGCAGGAAAGCCGGAATTGAAGTGAATATGTTGAATGAAACAAAGGGAAGTTGCTGCGGTCAAATCTTTGGCTCAAAAGGCTTTAGCGATGCATATCGGTTTACTGCCAACAAAATTGTTGATCAGTTATGGCAATCCAGCAGGGAAGCTGCTTTACCCATAGTCGTTGACGTTAGCTCCTGTGCTTATACACTTCAACAGATGCGACCTTTGCTTGATGAAGCTAGGAAGAATAGATTTGACTCTTTGACAATTATGGACAGCGTTGAATTCCTGCATGATATGGTGATGCCGTTTGTGGAGGCAAAACAAGTAGAAAAGAGCATTGTATTGCATCCTGTGTGCTCCCTAAAGAAAATGAATACTGAGAATAAATTTCTTCGTGTGGCAAAACATTTTGCAAAAGAAGTGACAGTTCCCAAATATGCAGGTTGTTGCGGTATGGCTGGAGATCGGGGCTTTCTATTTCCAGAGCTCACTGCATCAGCAACCAATGCTGAAGCAATGGAAGTAAAGCAAAGAAAGTTTGATGGTTACTATTCATCTACCAAAACTTGTGAAATAGCCCTGTCGGAAGCTGTGAAAGAGGATTACCTATCGATCTTATATTTGGTAGATGAAGCAATGAGTTAGTTTAAGTTGCCTTCTAATCAAACTCTAATTTTATTTCATCTTCAAGACGTAAGCTTTCAAGTTTGATATAGCTTTTTAATACATTTATTTCGTCGCTGATTGATACCAATGGTTTTTGTGTTTCGTATAGGGAGTGTCTTAATAAATGAGATAGCTGCAACATTAAATCAGGCAATTTATCTGACTTCTCTACTGCAAGCCCATATAAGTTATTAAGCGTATTGATTACTTGCTGTAGTATTTTCGAAATCCGTTCATCCTGCATTTTACTAATGCTTTCTCCGTGGCTCTCTGTGTCACCTCCGTGGTTCTCGGTGTCACAAAAAATATTCCACAGAGAACCACGGAGGTGACACGGAGAACTACGGAGAAGAAGCAACTAGTAAACGGGAACAATTTGTATCAATTAAAAGAAACCTTCTCCATTCTTGTTCAATACATGGTTCTTTACCACCGCTTCGACTTCTATCTGCTTAAAAAATTTATACATAATGTATTTTAGATATACTTTTAGGTATGGATTTCACAAATAGTCAAATTGGGTTAGAGCAATTACCTAAAATTAAAGATCTTGAAATTCATCCCCTGGGACCTGCTTACCTCACCACACAAAAAATTGCACTTGCTTTAGCAGCTTTTATAGTGCCTGGAAGATTTACATACTG
>JBKJPO010000419.1:0-9689 GCA_046595095.1 Chitinophagaceae bacterium | reverse complement strand
AGATTTCTACTTTCCTGTCTTTTGTATCTGCCTGCCCTTTCTCATCAAATGCCATTACAATTACTGACGCACCATAACTCTTACATATAAACGCTTGCTCAATAAATTTCTCAACACCCTCTTTCATCGAGATGGAATTGACGATACATTTCCCCTGTACACATTTTAACCCCGCTTCAATAATGCTAAACTTTGATGAGTCGATCATGATCGGGATGCGGGCAATATCCGGTTCCGCCTGTAATAGGTTTAAAAATTCAGGCATCGCTTTTTCTCCATCGAGAAGTGCATCATCCATATTGATATCGAGAATCTGTGCGCCATTCTCAACCTGGTGGCGGGCCACGGACAAAGCTTCTTCAAATTTATTATCCCGAATAAGGCGTGCAAATTTCTTTGATCCCGTAACGTTTGTACGCTCACCCACATTCAGGAAATTTGTCTCAGGTCTTACTACCAATGGCTCGAGTCCTGAAAGACGGAGATAGGGATGTATTATAACTTCATTCATAGTTTTTGTTATTAGGATCCGTCATTATAAGAAGAAACCCGAAGCACGAGGGTTTCGATGAAGCAATCTCCGTTATGCTGTTTGGAGATTGCTTCATCTTCCTCGCCATGACAAACTTGACACATTCAATGACGTTCAATTTTACACATGCTCTAGTTCTTCTTTAACCACAGGCAATTTTCTCGCTTCAAAACACTTTACTGCCTTCGCGATATGTGCAATGTGCTCCGGTGTGGTGCCACAACAACCACCGACAATATTCACAAAACCTTCACGCGCCCACTCTTCAATGATATGCGCAGTTTCATGCGGTTGTTCATCATATTCCCCAAATGCATTTGGTAAACCCGCATTGGGATATGCCGAAGTGAAGCATGTGGCTATCTGGCTAAGTTCTTCTATGTGAGGGCGCATTTCAGATGCACCCAACGCGCAATTCAATCCAATGCTCAAAGGATTTGCATGCATTACTGAAATGTAAAATGCTTCCAGCGTTTGTCCGCTTAACGTTCTTCCCGAAGCATCCGTTATGGTTCCACTTATCATTATGGGTAATTCTTTCTTATTTTCTTTCCTGAAAAAATTCTTGATCGCATAGATCGCTGCCTTGGCATTCAATGTATCGAAAATAGTTTCGATCAATAAGATATCTACTCCTCCATCAACCAATCCACGAATCTGTTCAGTGTATGCATCTGCAACTTCATCAAATGTTACCGCACGGAAACCAGGATTATTTACATCGGGTGAAAGGCTTAAAGTTTTATTCAATGGGCCAATGGCTCCAGCTACAAACGCACGATCACGGCCATTTACAGGGCCATTTGCAAAGAATTTATTTATTGCATTACGGGCAGCTCTGGCACCTGCTACATTCAACTCATAGGCGATTGCCTGCATTTCATAATCTGCCATTGCGATACTCGTACTGCTGAATGTGTTTGTTTCTAAAATATCTGCTCCGGCCTCAAGGTATTGCAGGTGTATTCCTTCAATGATAGCCGACTGTGTGATATTCAGCAGATCATTATTCCCCTTAACATCAAGGTGCCAGTCTTTAAATCTTTCTCCGCGATAATCATTTTCCTCGAGGTGATGCCGTTGGATCATCGTGCCCATAGCACCGTCGATTATCAAAATTCTGTCCTGTAGTAATTGCCTGATCGTTTTCATGACGCTTAGTTTAAAATATTGCAATAGAATTATAACATGAGGGCACAGATCTTCGGGCGAAGACACATGTTGATACAAGCCGTAACCTGGGTAATAAACGAATGATCCACTCTTTGTAGATGCGCAGAATGATTATCGTTTATTAGTTCAGTTACATGGCTTACATGCATCACAGGCCGAACAATAAACAAATCCGCCTGAAGTATAGCAAAATTAGAATAAGAAAGCCATAACACAAAAGAAGGTTTAAAACGTTTAAGACGTTTTAAACGATCTAGATCCTTATAAATTCAAGCTTATCAGTTTGAGCGGGATTATCTTCCTTCAGCTTGATTGATGCAGCGAGTTTTTCGACTTTTAACCAATCATTATTCAGATCTGAGAATAATACGTCCGTTCCAAAGCTTAAAATGAATTTTGTGGTTGTTTCAGACCAGGTGCCGTTTTTAATTAAAGTTCCTTTGGTGGCGATAACACCACCAGCAGAATTAAATGTAAATATATATCCGGCGAAATTGCCTGTTTCATCCATGGTGCTAAAAAAATTACTGATCCGCCATGTACCCTGAGGGGTAGTTGACACCGGGTTCACGGGATTGGATGTATCGTCTTTTTTAGAACATCCCTGGAAAATAATTGCTGAAAGTATAATTGCAGATAAAAAAGCAAAGCGTTTCATAGTCTAAGTTTATGTAAATAAAGTTGTGCTACAAATTTCGTTGATTTAAGCTTAGATAAAGTCTTAAAATTATCAAAAGGAAAAAATACTTTTAAGCTTTTTAAGTGGCAAATTATCTGGAATTATTACGGGAAGGTAAAAGTATTGATGTTTGGTCAAGGTGAAACATGCAATTGCCCGCCTCTCCCCCTTAATAAGATTATTATTTTTCATCATCCAGCCAGAGTTTAAAAGCACCCGAACGCTCTGTGCTAACAATAGTTTCGTGCTTTGCTGTGGGTATCAATTTAACAAGTACCCGGCTTTTGGAATACGAAAACATTTCACCAATAGCATTTATAGAAATGATGTATTGCCTGTTTATCCTGAAAAAACTTTTAGGGTCGAGTAAAGATTCAAGTGCATCAAGGTTGTAATCGATAGAAAAACGCCGGCCTTCTTTTGTTGCAAGAAAATTGACCTTATCTTCTGTGTAAAAGTAAGCGACCTCTTCGATATTAATAGTTTTGATATGCTCGCCATAACGGATCACAAATCTTTTTTTGAACTCTGTCCTCGGCGTCGTAAATGTTTCCAGTAATTTATTTACATCAACAGGAGCCGAATGCATTGCCCCGGCCAGTTTCCTGAATTTTTCAAGGGCTGTCTTTAGTTCATCTTTCTTAATCGGTTTCAATAAATAATCAATGCTATTAACTTTGAATGCTTCAATAGCATACTGATCGTAAGCGGTAGTAAAGATCACCGGGCAAGTGAGTTGCATAGTTTTGAAAATTTCAAAACTGATTCCATCTGACAATTGTATATCAGAGAATATCAGATCAGGCGAATTGTGATTTTTTAGCCATTCAATTGATGTGGACACGCTAACAATTTGTTCCAGGACATTTATTGAAGGATCAATTTCATGCAACAATTTATTCAGACGTTTTGCTGCAGGTTCTTCATCTTCAATGATAAGAATATTTATCATGCTTCGGTTTTTAAGATAGGCAATGAAACGATAAACAAAGTTTTTGTGTGCTCAACGCTAACAGCTTGCTTGCTTAACAAACTATACCTGTTTATTATATTTTGCAAACCCATGCCGGAACTGAGTGGTTGATGGATAAGTTTGTTTATATTATTTTTTACAATGATCCTGTTGTTCTCCAGGTAAATTTCAACATGTAATCGTGTTTCTTTTGAGACAGCATTATGCTTGATTGCATTCTCTGTAAGGAGTTGCAAGGTTAAAGGCGGAATAAAAATCGAATGCTTATCAGCTGGATCCAGGTTTATTACCAGGCTCAAATTTTCGCCAAATCTTTTTTGCTGAATGTAAAAATAAGTATTCATGACCTCAACTTCCTCATGTAAGGAAATAAGTTCTTTGTCCCGGTAGGTTACGATGTTCCTAAAGAAATCCGATAATTGTTCAACATATTCCACTGCGAGTTTTGGATCATCTTCGATAGTGGAAATTAATGTATTAAAACTGTTGAAGAGGAAATGCGGGTTTACCTGGTTGCGTAAGGTTTCAAACTGGAACTGGATCTTTTCCTGTTGAAGACGTTCAAATTTTTTAAGACTTTTTTCCCGGGTCTTTACATAGAGATATATGAGGGTACTCATAAGCGCAATACAAAGGAGAATAAACCACCAGGTTGTATAAAATGGAGGTTTGATGGAAAATTCATAGAATGCTTCATCCGCGTCTTTAAATATGGAATTTGTAGACGACCGAACCCTGAACGAATAGCTGCCGGGCGGAAGTCTTGGGAATGAAATGCTTTTATCACGCGTGATATTCCACTTGATATCGTATCCATCAAGTTTATATTGGTATTGTACGAGTTGGGGATCTGTCAGGTAAAGTCCATTAAAAGAAAATGTGAAGCTATTCTCATCATCGCTAAAAACATTTTCATCACCCGGTTTTATTGATGAAAAAAACAATTGCACATCCTCAATGATCGTTACAGGTTTATGAACCAAAGATGAAACAGGTGTATACCGGATAATGCCCTCTGATGAAGAAAAATAAATATTACCGGAAGAATCCTTTGCCACTGATCCCAGGTCCTGTACATTAACTTCTCCGATTCCCTGGTTACTCCCAAGATAAGTTAACAGGCCGGTCAATGGATTGAGGATGTCGATTCCTTTTTTATGGATCACGACGATATTTCCTATTTTATCCCTTTTTATTGCCGAAATATTTACATCGCTTAATCCTTCACGAATAGAATAATTTGTGAATTTTTTTCCATCGAATTCATAAATGCCGGCATCGCGGGTACTGAACCATGTATTTCCCGAGGCATCTTCTGTTATTGAATAAATAAATTTATCCTTAAGACCTGAGCGTTCATCAAAGCTTGTATAATTCCCGTTCTCATACTTTACTACACCACGCCCATCTGTAGCAAACCAAACCCGGCCTTTACGATCTTTATAAATACTATAAATAATATTTGTACCAATGCCACTTATGTTTCCAAAGTCTTTTGATTTGTAACGGGAATCCGGATTGTTGTTTTCAGCAGAAAGAGTAAACTCTGTAGCTCCTTCAAGACTGCTTACAAAAACATTATTTCCTCTTCCCGAAATAGAGAGTATACTCCCGCGTTTCTGCAGCACATTTTCATCCATATGACGGTACCGGCCATTCGAAGGATTGAAAATGAAAATACCCTGACCCATAGTGCCAATCCAAATATTGTAATATAAATCCTCATATAATGCGGTAATATCAGTCTTGTTTATGAGGCCCTTAAAACCGTAATTGGTTGTTTTCATTTTTCCATCTGCTCCTTTGAGGTGGCTCGTAAGACCACTATCGTCTGCAGTCCAGGTTACATTGTTATGATCCACCAGTATTGCATGTACTTCATTCCATTCACCTGGCAAATAACTGGTGTGTACTTGCAACCTGTCTCCTGCGGATCTCACCAATGTATTTGAATTAGAAACCATCCATAGATTGCCTTCATCATCCTGGAGCATTCCATTGATATTAAGCACAGGCATTTTTGCAAATTCAATTTTTTGCAAAAGACTGTTTCCTCCTGTATAACAAAGTAAACCTTCAGTTTCTGTGGCAATCCACAATTTTTCCTGCGCCACCAGCATGGCATTAACCTGTCCATGATCCCAACCGGTAATCGCTGAAGGGATTTCAAATTGCCGGCTGTTGTGGTTATAAAGACAGAAGCCTTTATCCTGCATACCAATCCAGAACTGATCGTTACCTGCGGAGATGATGGTCTTGATAAAATTATCGGGTAACCCTGCTTTGGAAGAGATGTTGATTATTTCCTTTTTACCCCTGCTGATATTTATTATGCTTAAACCCTGGTCTGTTCCAGCCAGCACATCTCCATTGGTGGCTAACGCGAGAGTATAAACGTTGTTTTCGCTCAATCCATCATCTGTATTGATATTATATAAATGGTCTTTGCTAAGGTAGTAGATTCCTTCTCCATCAGTAGCAAACCAGATATTATCCTGGTTATCCTGCAGGAAAGCTGTAATTGGTTTTTTAGGAGTACCTTCCTCGGGGCGAAAAAGATTCAGCTGACTGTTCATTAGAATTCCAATATCACCACTTTGCAATCCTGCCCATATTCTTCTGCTCTTGTCTTCAAATATTGCAGTGATAGAAGGATCTTTAATTCCTGGCCCGGAAGTAATGAGAGTAAAATCAATTCCATCAAATTTATAAAGGCCCGAGGAAGTCCCGGTATATATATAACCCTGGAAACTTTTTATGATTTTGTTTATCCTGACATTGCTGGCTCCTTCTGCAATCCTGTATGATCTTATCCCCAACATCTGGGCATAAGAAATTTGAACCAACACGAGTAGGGAGGTCATGACAAAATATTTGAAAAATATTCGTCTTAAATTCACTGTTTAAATATAAGGAGGAATGAGGAACAGACAATAAGGACGATCTGCTGCTTCAGAATGGAAAGTGAATAAGGTATGCAATTAAAAAAATTTATTCTTATAACAAAGAACTCTGATCTCTCCTGCCACTACCAAAATTCAGCTTGATCATTTGGATTTGAGCTCAGAATTTACCATCACCTTTATCTCACTTGCAAGTTTTTCATGAACAACTTTTGGAATAGGAATATTATGATCAGCAAGTAAGATGGTAAAATTAGTGCGGATATAAAAAGCACTATTCCTGATTGCAAGTTCTGCTTTAATAATACGCTCCTGTGACACACCATGAATCGTAAGCACACCCTTCGCCCTCACCATACTAACGCCATCCTTTGTAAAATCTACATCCTCGATGATCTTGCCTTTAAATTGTGCATCGGGATATTTGTTGCTTTCCAGGTAGTTTTCATTAAAATGGTCTTTCTGCAAACCACTATTAAAACCCTGGAATGATTGGAGCCTGATGGAAAATGAGAATTGTTTTTTTTCTGTATCAATCGCACCTTTAAGCTCATTGCTGCTTGCTCTGATAATCTCAAGTGGTGCATCAGATCTAAATGAAATATTGCCTTTATTAACGGATAGAATATAGAACGGCTCTCTAAACGAAAAGCCAAGTATAGCTACCGAAAATATTATTAGAGCAACCCTTTTTTTCATAAATAAATAGGTTAGGTCAGCAGATTCAAGCTATTAATCTTTTTTGCCACCACCAATCGTGAAAACACGCGAAATATTGAATCCAAATAGTATGTCGCCTTTTTCCCAGCTCCCGGTTGTCTCTGAGATAAAAGTTCTTTCTGACATTCCCCTGGAGTTTGTAAAATGCAACTGGAAAACATGACCGCCAGTTTCAATATCGAAGCCGAGCGACAATGCATCTGTGGTATTAGGTAGTTTGTAATTCCTTAGCACATAATAATATTCAGCATTGAAACTAAGGCGCCTGGTGAGTTTTTGCCTGCCGCCAATGCCTATGGAAATGATGTCATTCGGATCATTGATGGCTGATGATAAGTTACGATGAACATAAGAAGGCATAATCTGCAAGGAAAGATTTTCGCTGAACTTCCGACCAATGATCAATTGGTGCGTATAGAATAACCTTGAACTAAAATAATTTTTCCTGTTGGGCTCTTCAAATTTTAAAGTTTTTAAAGCAATCGTAGGAACATAGCTCAGAGTAATGGGCATATTTTTTTTGCCCTTCGATTGTCGAAGTATCCTCCATTTAAAAAAAGCATCATAAGTTTTTTCAAACGTGTTCCTGCCTGCTCCAATCATTAAATTATCTGAGATACCATAATCTCCACCCATTCTCATAGTGGCATTGTCCAGTCCGAAAAGTTCGTAAGCACCTCCATTCAATGTTCCAAAGCGATGAGATATTTTAATGTCAAGTACCCTCCTCGCAACATTTTCGGTAGAATGCCCATTTATGAGTCTGGTTGTTTTGAAAGCTGCTGTTACAAACTCAGTTTTGTTTTTATCTTCTGCATTCATCTCGGCTTCAAGCAGTTTGTCAAGATCGGTGCTGTCGTTTTGCGCATGCGAAAGCGTACTCAAAAATATTGCAAGAACCAAAACGATAAGTTTGTTCATACTTTCCTTTTTATAAATTATTTACGAGGCTCGAACTTAGCATCCACTGTTACTTCAACTACTTCAGCAATATTATTTACATACATAGCCGGAACCTTTATTCCATAATCCTTTACCCTTACACTAAACTTAGAGCTGGCGCTGATCGTTTTCCCGGAGATTTTTATAGTCGCTGGCGTAATTACGGATTTAGTAACCCCATGGACGGTAAGGTCACCTTTTACAGACACAGTATAGGTGCCGTCTTTTGTAAAATTTACTTTGCTGATATCTTCAATAGCACCTTTGAAATTAGCTTTTGGAATTTTGTTGCTTTCCATATAGTTTTCATTGAAGTGTTCCTCCATAAGTGCTTTTTTGAATTTGAAACTTTTGATAAGACTTACAAATGCAAATTCACCTTTGGAGATATCCAGGAAACTGGTTACTTCGCTGTTTACAGCTTCAATATTTTCGAGTGGCGACTTGGAGAAGAAGGACACTTTTGCATTTTTCGTAAGGTAAATGTTTTGAGAAAAAGCAATGGTAGAGCAAATAGTTGCAAAAAGGGTTAGAGCAAGGATCTTGTTTTTCATTTTTTATATATTTTAAAGTATAGATTCATTTCATGGAGTATAAGTTGTTTTTTTTAATATTAATTATTTGGTGATCCTGCTGCGATCCATAATCGGATCCTGGAAATATTGCATTCACTAAGCTTTGCCCCATTTTTCGGCATGGCAGAAAAAGCAGGTGAATGTGTGATAGCTCCAATCAACGAACCATTACTTGCCACGTTTTTTACCCCGATATAATTATCAAGCCGAATTCCTGCGGGGGCATTTGCACCACCATGACAACCAAGGCAGGAGGATGCGATTATTGGAACTACCGACTGGCTGTATGTGACTAACGCTGTATCACACACGCTGGGTCCCGTATAGAGCAGTTCCTCTTTGTCGTAATAACAACTGCTTAATGCACAGGTGAAAAGTATTCCAATTATTAAGAAATTCTTCATGGTTCCTAGTTATTTGGGGCACCTGCCTGTATCCACTTGCGAATTTGACTGATCTTGCAATCAGATAATTTAGCAGCACCTTTTGGCATCGGCGGAAATCCCGGTGTTTGCATCACTACATTTATAAACAATCCATTCTGCGCAATATTCTTTACAGATTGGTATGTGGTTAAATCCAGTCCAGATGCAGGGGCTGTACCTGAATGGCATCCAGTACAATGGTTCTGCAGAATTGGCTGAATATTGGCGGCATATGCAAAACGTGTAGAATCGCAAGAAGTTCCACAATTAGTCGTATTCGCGGCACCTTCATTTATCCAGCGCCCAATCAGGTTTTTCTGCTCATTTGTGAGTGGAGGATTGGGAGGCTTAGGCATCCTGTCGGTGCCTGTTTTGAAAAGCACTTTATACACTTTACTATCCGCGGCATCAAATGGCTTCACATCCTTCTTTACAATATTATTATAGCTGTCAAATACATAACCCTTCTGCATTGATGCTGCATCATGACAACCAGATTTTGCACAATTTGTTTGAAAAATGGGTAAGATATCTGTTTCAAAACAAACTTTTGTAGAACCGCCTCCAGTGCCACCGGGGCCAGAACCGGGATTGGTAGCAATGTCTGGTCCTGAATGCTTACATGAATAAGCAAAGATCAAGGTCAAAATTGCAAATGTGAGAAGGCTTTTTTTCATAACTTATTTCAGAAATTATTCATTAACAACTTTACATCGGTTGACGATAACTTCCGCCACGCCGGGAATCATCTCATCTGCAAGGTATCC
>JBKJPO010000388.1:0-7713 GCA_046595095.1 Chitinophagaceae bacterium | reverse complement strand
CTAACGGTCTCGGCTATATGATCATTAAAAAAGCGGGAGGTTTCGAACCCGTCTTTACCTTTGGCCCAGTAATTGAATAAAACAGGAATTGTGGAAAGCACTTGCATCTTCACCCCTGTCGCGTCCATTTCTTTTATTCTCACACCAGCATCATAGCAATTTTCTTCTACCACCCTAAAAACTTTATCGCCTTTCATCATGCAGGCTCGGCAATTTCTGTGCTCAAGATGAATGAATTCGCCATAGCCAAATTTCTCTACCCAATTGGGCATTTTGGATGGCATGATGTGGGTGTGTATATCTATCTTGATGATTAAGAATTATTTTGATTCTTATGATTATTTAACCCGGTTTGGATAATCCAATAATCCACCAATCTGGTGAATCCAGGTCATTTTTTTACCGGTGGTTCCATTACCGTTCCGCAATTCTTACATGTTCTCAATTCCTCTGAAGAATAAAAATTATTCATTATAGGAGGGAGCTGGTTTACAATATCTTTTACAAATACAAACTCTTCATACAATTTATTCCCGCAATTTTCACAGAACCACATAAATGCGTCCTTCTCGTTTTCTTCGTCTATTCTAACTTTTTCAATCACCAGGCCGGCTGTATTGGCGGGACGTTGCGGCGAGTGCGGTGTCATCGGGGGCAATAAGAACATGTCGCCTTCATTCAGAGGAATGTCCCTTGGAACACCATGATCAATAATTTTCAAAACAATATTGCCTTCCACCTGGTAATAAAGTTCTTCGCTCTCGTTGTAATGATAATCTTTGCGTGCATTGGGCCCGCCAACTACCATCACGATAAAATTTTCGGCATCTTTATAAACACACTGGTTACCTACCGGAGGTTTCAGCAAATCACGATTTTCATTAATCCATTTTTTTAAATTGAATGGTGCTGCAACTGGCATGGGAAATGATTTTTAAAATGGAAAGCTAATGATAATTTGGATTTAAAAATGCCTGTCTGAATTTGGATTTGTATGAATAGTGAATTTTCGGGTTATTATTCATTAACTGCTAAGCATGGTAATGAAATAATCATATTAATCAATGGTCCTGCTTTCCCTAACTTTACGCCCGCATGCAATTAACCATTCCATACTATCTCGAGAATTTCATTGGAGGCAATTTTATCGGTCCACTAAGCGGAAAATTTATCGAGAGTATTAACCCGGCTACAGGCGAAGTAATTTGCCAGGTGCCTGATAGTAATGAGAAAGATGTAGATGTTGCCGTGCATGCTGCTCAAAAAGCATTTCCCTCATGGTCAGTTACTCCTGCAGAAAAAAAATTTGAAGTACTCAACCGGATTGCCTCATTGATCGATGAGAACCTCGATGGACTAGCACTTGCCGAGACCACAGATAATGGGAAACCTTTGTGGCTAAGCAGGCGGGTGGATATACCAAGAGCCGCGGCGAATTTCAGGTTTTTTGCAACTGGGATCATGCATTTTTCTGCAGATAGCCATACGATGGAAGATAAAGCCGTTAACTATACTATGCGGCAGCCTGTTGGTGTAGTTGGTTGTATCTCACCATGGAATTTGCCTTTATATTTATTTACCTGGAAAATTGCACCCGCCCTTGCTGCAGGAAATTGTGTGATAGCAAAACCTTCAGAAGTTACGCCTGTTACGGCTTACCTCCTGGCTAAGATCTGTAAAGAAGCGGGACTGCCAGACGGGGTTTTAAATATCATACTTGGTACCGGCTCCCTTACTGGTGAAGCCATAGTAAAACATTCTGCGATAAAGGCCATATCCTTTACCGGTAGTACGCGGGCCGGCGAAAGGATTGCAACGATTGCCGCACCAGTATTTAAAAAACTTTCGCTGGAGCTCGGCGGAAAAAATCCGAATATTATTTTTGCTGACTGTGATTGGGAGAAAATGATGAGAACCACGATCCAATCCTCATTTAGTAACCAGGGCCAGATTTGTTTATGTGGAAGCAGGATAATTGTAGAAGAAAGTATTTATGAAAAATTTAAAGAAGAATTTATTCAAAAAACAAAGGAATTAAAAGTTGGAGATCCATTGGATGAACCTTCAAAGCAGGGCGCCATTGTAAGCAAATTGCAATTTGATAAAGTGATGAAATGTATTCAACAAGCAAAGGCTGAAGGCGGGAAGATTCTTTGCGGAGGTGAAAGTATTACTCTGGAGGGACGGTGTGCAAAGGGATTATTTATCCAGCCTACAATTATTGAAGACCTGGGTCCTGGTTGCAGTACCAACATGGAAGAGATCTTTGGTCCGGTGGTGACGTTACAATCATTTAAAACGGAAGAGGAAGCCCTGGTTAAAGCCAATGCTTGTAATTACGGGCTTGCAGCCACGATCTGGACTAGAGATCTTTCTCGTGCACATCGTGTAGGCGCAAAAGTTGAGGCTGGAATTATTTGGGTGAATTGTTGGCTGCTTCGGGACCTGCGTACTCCATTTGGGGGTATGAAGAATAGTGGTGTAGGAAGAGAAGGTGGATGGGAAGCTTTAAAATTTTTTACTGAATCCAAAAATATTTGTATCGAATTATAAATCAAAATTTTGACAAAAGAAAGAAAGGAAACAAATTCGCAAAAGTATTAAAGAAATATAATGATTATAAATACTGAAAATGCGGCAAGTCCTTTGGGAAAGTATCCGCACGCCCGAAAAGCTGGAAATCTGCTATTTCTTTCAGGTATAGGATCAAGAAGTGTTGTTGATAATTCCATTCCCGGCCTGGTACTCGATGAAGCAGGAAATAAAGTTAGTTATGATATTGAAGCTGAATGTCATTCTGTTTTTAGGAATGTAAAAGAAGTTCTCGAAGCAAGTGGTAGTAGTTGGGATAAGATAATTGATGTAACCGTTTTTCTAACGAATATGAAAAAGGATTTTCCCATTTATAACAGGATCTATGGAGAATATTTTGAGAATGTGCAGGCATGCAGGACTACCGTTGAAGTGATAAGTTTGCCAACACCTATTGCTATCGAAGTGAAGGTGATCGCATTGTTATAGTTTTTTTGTGCTCTCCGTGCAAACTCCGTGTACCTCTGTGTAATTCTTTTGTGGTACGGAGAAACACGATGTAAAGCATTTAAAATTTAGAATACCTTAAGAAAAAAATCAGGAATGGAATTTGAAAATCATATAGAATTCGCCCGCGGCCTGGATGCAACCGATGCCTTAAAAACTTTCAGGGAAAAATTCTACATTCCCTTAGTTAAAGGAAATGAAAGCATTTACTTAACAGGGAATTCCCTCGGTCTCCAGCCAAAGAGCACCCAGGATCATGTGTTAAATGAACTGGAAGACTGGGCGAGTTTTGGTGTGGAAGGTCATTTTCATGCAAGGAATCCCTGGCTTTCTTATCATGAACTTTTTCCGGCCAAATTATCAGCAATCGTTGGCGCAGATGAAGATGAAGTTGTTGTTATGAACCAGCTTACTGTAAATCTGCACTTACTGATGATCAGTTTTTATCGGCCAGGTAAGAAGAGGTTTAAGATCATTTGCGAAGCCAAAGCATTTCCTTCTGATCAGTATGCGATTGAATCACAGGTAAGACTGCATGGTTTAAATCCGGGGGATGCGATCATTGAAGTTTTTCCCCGCGATGGCGAGCACGTTATCCGAACAGAAGATATCCTGGCCATAATTGAGAAACATGCTGATGAAACCGCGCTTGTATTATTTGGTGGCGTTAATTATTATACTGGTCAGTTGTTTGATATGAAAACGATTACTGGAGCTGCACATAAAGCAGGAGCACTATGCGGTTTCGATCTTGCACATGCTGTAGGAAATGTGGAGTTGAAACTTCATGACTGGAATGTAGATTTTGCCTGCTGGTGCAGTTATAAATACCTTAACTCCGGGCCGGGAGGTGTGGCAGGTGCGTTTATCCATCAACGTCATATAGCAGATCCGCAATTGCAAAGACTTGCTGGTTGGTGGGGCCACGATAAAGATTCCAGGTTTAAAATGGAGAAAGGTTTCAAACCGATCCCAACGGTTGAAGGCTGGCAGATAAGTAATGCCCCTGTGCTGAGTATGGCGGCGCATCTTGCTTCACTGGAAATATTCGCCGAAGCAGGCATGGATAAATTGTTGTGGAAATCAAAACTGCTGAGCAATTTCTTACTGGCCATACTTGATGATATCAATGCTAAAGCCCGGCATAAGATTATCGAAATCCTCACCCCGCGAAATGATGATGAGCATGGTTGCCAGGTCTCAATGTTGATGCTTGAACGGGGCCAGAAAGTATTCAATGAATTAATAAAAAAAGGCGTGATAGCTGATTGGCGGGAACCGAACGTAATCCGTGTGGCACCAGTACCTTTGTACAACAGGTATATGGATGTTTTTAAATTTGGCAAAGCGGTTTCTTCTATATTAACAGCTGATTGACTTAAACTAATTTGATTCTTACAATTAATTTAGAATCATCACAATCAGATGAATCATAAAAATCAATGGGCAAAAAAATCACAATAATCGGGGCCGGTCTTGTTGGTTCATTACTTTCCATTTACCTGGCGAAGCAAGGTTATAATGTAAAAATTTATGAGCGGCTCAATGATATGCGTAAGGAAGAAATGTCTCCGGGCCGTTCAATAAATCTTGCTCTCAGCGATCGGGGCATCAGGGCGTTGGAAGAACTGGGAATTATGGAAGAGATCGGGCAGATTGCGATACCCATGTACGGAAGACATATTCATAATGTGGACGGGAGTTCTGCTTTCCAGGCTTATGGGAAGCAAGGTCAGTACATCAATTCAGTATCTCGCAGAGAACTCAATTGTAAATTGATGAATTTGGCAGAAGCAAATGGTGTGCAAATCTTCTTCAACCAACGCTGCACCGCTATTGACTGGAAAGAAAATGTGGTGAGTTTTGAACATGGTGAAAGGCTTGGTATAAATGAAGAAAAAGCTGACATTATATTTGGAGCTGATGGCGCTTTCTCTGCAGCAAGGTTGCAACATCAATTGCAACAGGATAGGTTTGAATATCACCAGACTTATATTGATTTTGGTTACAAGGAGCTTACGATACCTGCTGGTAAAAACATGGGATTTCTTATAGAAAAAAATGCCTTGCATATCTGGCCCCGTGGCAATTACATGCTGATTGCCTTACCAAATATGGATGGCAGTTTTACCTGCACTTTATTCTTTCCTTTTTATGGCGATCCTTCATTTGAAAGTCTTGACACAGCAGAAAAATTACATGATTTTTTCCGTGTTACTTTTGCAGATGCTTATGCACTAATGCCTGCTCTTGCAGAAGATTTTTTTAATAACCCAACATCTTCATTGGTAACTGTACGATGCTTTCCCTGGATTCGTGAAGGCAAGTTTGCCCTGATAGGCGACGCGGCACATGCCATAGTTCCTTTTTTCGGACAAGGAATGAATTGCGGATTTGAAGATTGCGTTGTTCTAAATAAATTAATCGATAAACATGCACACAATTGGGAAGCTATTTTAAATGAATACCAATCGTTGAGAAAACCTGATGCCGAAGCAATTGCTGATATGGCGCTGAATAATTTTGTGGAGATGCGTGACAAAGTTGGAGATCCGAAATTTTTATTACAGAAAAAAATCGAGGCAAATTTCAGTTCAAAGCATCCCGATAAATGGATACCGGCTTATTCGCAGGTTACTTTTCGCCCGGATATCAGGTATAGCGAAGCACTTCAACGTGGAAGCAGGCAAGAAGAAATAATGAAAGCAGTTATGCTAATAAAAAATATCGAAGAAAACTGGAACAGCCAGGACACCGAAAATTTCATCCTCGGCAAACTGAATTTAAATAATTAACCATTAACCACTAATTATTAACCATTGTACAAACTTTCTTATTACACTGAAGAAAACCAGGACAAAGTTTTCACCTTCATGCAACAAAATCCCTTCGTTATCCTCACTGGTTTTGGGAAAGAATATCCGGTGGCTACGCATATCCCATTAGACATAAAAAAAAACGATGAAGGCACGCTCATTTTTACCGGGCATATGATGAAGGCCACAGATCATCATAAAGCCTTTGTTGAAAATCCTAACGTGCTCGTTATTTTCAACGGTTCGCATACATATATTAGTGCAAGTTGGTACACTGAACCTCACATTGCATCCACCTGGAATTACATGACGGTTCATGCCAAAGGTAAAATCAGTTTTATGGATGAAGAAGGCACATACCAGGTTATAAAAAATGTTACTGCAAAATATGAAGCCGAATCAGAGAATCCTTCACTGGTAGAGCAAATGAGTCCAGAGTATATTAAAAAGAATATTAAGGCAATCATTGGATTTGAGATAGTAGTTGAGGAAATTGATAATGTTTTTAAACTTAGCCAGAACAGGGATAAAGAATCTAAGCAGCGAATTATCGAACAATTGAAAAAGCGCGGCGATGGTAACTCTTTAGCTATCGCTATGGAGATGGAAAAAAAACAGAAAATGTATTTTACATCATGACCCGAACCGAGCTAATAGAACAAATCAAAAAAAAGAAATCCTTTCTATGTATTGGCCTTGATACTGATCTCGAAAAAATTCCAAAGCATCTGCAATCAGAGCCGGATGCGATATTTGAATTCAACAAGCAGATAATCGATTCCACAAAAGACTTGTGTGTAGCCTATAAATTGAACACAGCATTTTACGAAGCGATGGGAACAAAGGGCTGGGACGCAATGGAAAGAACTGCTGACTATATTTCTATTGAGCATTTCATTATTGCTGATGCAAAACGGGGTGATATTGGCAATACTTCGACACAGTATGCAAAAGCATTTTTTGATAACATGGGATTCGATGCCATCACAGTTGCTCCATACATGGGTGAAGACAGTGTAAAACCTTTTCTTGATTTTTTAAATAAATGGACAATTATCCTGGCTCTCACCAGCAATGCCGGCACTGAAGATTTTCAGCAGTTGACAATCACTCCTGGCGACAAGGCAGTATTTGAAAAAGTGCTTGAAGAATCTTCTAAATGGGGAAGTATCGAAAATACTATGTACCTTGTTGACCCAACCAAAGCATCAGTGTTAGAAAAAATTCGCAAGATTATTCCTGATCATTTTTTGTTGGTTCCCGGTGTTGGTTTCCAGGGTGGAAACCTGGCAGAAGTTTCTAAAGCAGGAATAAATAAAGATATTGGCTTATTGGTAAATGTCTCGCGTGCTGTGATCTATGCTGGAGAAGGAGAGAATTTTGCCAGTGAAGCAAGGGAGATTGCGATGCAATACCAGCAGGAGATGACGGAGTATATAAAATGATGTTCGTTTCGTATCTGGGTTCGTCATTGCGAGCGGAGCGAAGCAATCTCCAAACTGAATTACGGTGCTGGATTTGTCAAAATCCTCGTTCCCAGACTCTTCCTGGCAATGACGAACTTGATTTTATGAATATTAAAATATCTTCCATATGAATCGTAAAAAATTTCTAAAACAAACATCACTCCTTGCAGCAGCTGCAGTAACAACCAGCTTTACAGAAACATCGCCTGCAGCATCAGGTAAACCAAAGCGTTCATTGAAAGTAGCTTTTCTGACAGACGTTCATGTAATGCCCACAAACATAGCAGAGGAAGGTATGCGGAAAGCATACAGGCATGCAAATGCATTACAAAAAAAGCCGGACTTTATAATTAATGGTGGCGATAGTATTATGCATGCAAATGCATCCATAA
>JBKJPO010000328.1:0-3883 GCA_046595095.1 Chitinophagaceae bacterium | reverse complement strand
ACCGGTAATAAAGCTTTGGGGTAAACCCTCTTCTACACTAAAGATTTGTTGATTGGCTGTTATTATTTGTTGTTGGGCAACAGTAGTTACTGTAATGAAGAACAAATAATAACAGCCAATCAACAAATCTTTAGTGTAGAAGAGGGTTTACCCCAAAGCTTTATTACCGGTATTTTACAAGATAAGAATGGCTTTATCTGGATCAGCACTTCAGATGGCCTGGCCAGGTTTGATGGCCGTTCGTTCAAAGTGTTTTATAAAAAAAGAAATGACCTTTCCAGCTTCCGGTCTAATGTAATCACAAAGATGATAAAAAATGGAGACGATCATTTTGTACTTGTTTTCGAAGGTGGTGAGGTGGCCGATTTTGATCCGGTAACATTTAAAATAGAAATTATTGCCAACCGGGATCAATTAAAAGAAATTGTTCTCCCGATTTTTGCAAACACTTTATATAAAAATAATTTTACTAATTTTTTCTATTTTGATGGTATTGGCAAAGGCATACATTGGATAGACCCTGCTTCCGGCAACATAAGCTATGCAGGTAGGATCAATGGAAAATTAAAAAATGATACAATAAGCGGCCTTGTTCAGGATGTTTCGGGTACTTTATTTATTCTTACCCCAGGAGGTTTTGAGATTTCAAAAGATAATGGAAAGAGTTTTGAGCATCTTGACTTTAGAATACCGGCTGAAGCAACCCGCGGATATTTCCGAGATATCCTGGTGATGCCTGACAAATCTTTTGTTAAGATGGTTGACAATAAACTTTTTTTTATTGATCCATTCAGAAAAAAGGTTTCTGTCATTACCATGCCCGCGGGTAACAAAGTATTTAAGTTTGGTAATCTTTTGAATCTTGATGACAATGGCCGACTTTATATTGAGTGGGAAGGATGTATTTACAGGCTGGAAAAAGATGGTAATCTAAAATTGTTATGGGAGAACACCATTAATCCAAACTTACGTATCACAGCATGCTTTATTGATAAAAGCGATGTTTTATGGGTAAGCGTGGATGCTCAGGGTTTAGTGAAGGTAAATCTTCGTACCTCTCCTTTTCATTCATTCAAATACAAAAACGGATTTTTTGCAGATGTATATGAGCTTGCTGGTATACCTACATCCAAATTGCCTAAATCATGGACAATAGACCAGGGCGTATCTTACTTCTATTACCATGCATACGCAAAAGATTCTACTTTATTTTTATTTCATACCACCATAGAAAGCCTGAATACTGATATTGCTTACTGGAAAAATCAAACATTTACCCCACTTCCTTTTCCAATTAAAAAGGGGAGTTCATCAAGAGGAATAGTGACCAATAATGATGGGGAAATTTGGGCAGCGGACATGCTAAACAAAGGGCTTTGGTTTTGGAAAAACAAAGAATCCAATCCACAGTTATTTTTATTTGATACCAGTAAAGATTATGCAATCAATAACACTCAAATTGCGGATATGGAATTGCTGGATAACCAGCTATGGATCAGTACACACGGCAAAGGCTTGTTCCTATTTGAAAAAGGAATAATGCGAAAGGAGTTTAAAAACAAATATGACCCAACTCTTTTACCCAACAATCTTACCGATATACATCCCCACCCAGGCAACAAAGATCAGTTATGGATAGGATCCCGGGGCGAAGGGCTAATTTTATTTAATAAAAAAACCGGCGTTGAAAAGATATTTACTATCGAAGACGGGCTACCCAATAATACCATTTATTGTATTGCAGCCGATCGGTGGGGTATGCTTTGGTTAAGTACCAATAAAGGCATATGTCGCTTTGATCCCAACAATTTCAGCAGTACTTCTTATGTAAAATCGGATGGACTTGCCGGCAATGAATTTAACAGGTACCACAAATTTGTTTTTTTAGATGGGCGCATAGCTTTTGGTGGGCTGGATGGCTATTCCATTTTTGACCCAAATGATTTTAAGGGCAAAAAAAACATTTTGCCAATCACCATGCAGATAACACGCATGTATATTAATAATGAAGAACAGGATTTTACTTCCCACACCAGCATGGTGCGGCAACCATTTAATGAACTCAAAGAATTGGTACTGCCTTACAATAAAAATTATTTATCGGTAGAATTTGCTGCAATGCAATTTAATGAACCTTTAAAAATACGATATCGATATATGCTGAAAGGTGCGGATGAAACCTGGAGAGAATCTGGTATTAATAATGTGGCCAGTTATACCCAGCTTAGGCCAGGTCGCTATACATTGCTAATGAATGCCAGCTCGATCGATGGCGTTTGGAGCGACTCCGTTTTAGAACTACCTATAATCATCAATCCGCCTTATTGGGCAACCTGGTGGTCTTATCTTATTTACATATTGATAGGAGCTGCTGTTATCCGCTATTATTTTATTTATCACAAAAGAAGATTAAAAGTAGAACAGCAACTTGTTTTTGAACAGAAAGAAGCAGAACGTTTGAAAGAAATGGATGAAGTGAAGGATCGTTTTTTTTCTAACATTACCCACGAATTCAGAACGCCGCTTACATTGATACTAACGCCTTTGGAAAAATTGCAGCTGGATGATTCATTACCCGAAAAAGCTACTACAACAATTAAGACCATTTACCGAAATACCAGGCAACTCCTAAGGCTGATTAATGAGTTTCTCGATTTTTCAAAACTGAATGATGGGCAAATGAAACTTAACCTCAGCAATGGTGACCTCGCAGCCTTTGTGGCTAATACAGTTAAACATTTTGAATCAAAAGCAGAAGAAAAAAATATTCAATTATCCTTTTCTGCAGACGGTATTGAGGGTTCATATCTTTTCGATGAAGAAAAATGGGAGAAAATACTCTTCAACCTTGTAAGCAATGCATTAAAATTTACAGCACCAGGGGGTTTCATAACTGTAGTCCTTAAAAAATATTCAAATGAACACATACAACTAATCGTGACTGATACAGGAATAGGAATACCGGCGGATCATTTGCCAAAAATATTTACAAGGTTTTACCAGGTAGACTCATCACCTACCCGGCATTACGGTGGTACCGGAATTGGACTTTCCCTGGTAAAAGAACTTACTGAATTGATGAAAGGAAATATAAAAACAGAAAGTTCTCCTGGTATGGGAACTAAATTTATCCTAACCATACCCTTAACATATATACGGCCCCTGGAAAAGTCAACTGAAGAGATCGCATCTAAAAAAATGATAAGTTCAGTTGGTGATAATTCGTCGAAATCGGGTTTGAATGGAAGCACAAAGGACAAGCCTTTAATCCTGGTAGTGGAAGATAATATTGAGCTTCAGCAATTCCTGGCCGATAACCTTTCAAATCAATGGCAAATCATAACTGCACCAGATGGCTTAAGCGCATGGGAAATGATTGTTGAGGAAATGCCGGATCTTGTAATCAGCGATGTAATGATGCCGGGCAGGGATGGATTTGAATTATGCAAGCTCTGTAAAAATGACCCACGTACCAGTCATACCGGTTTTATTCTCTTAACCTCAAGGGCTGCACATTCCGTAAAATTGCAGGGATTGGAGATGGGGGCTGATGACTACATAACCAAACCGTTTCATTTGGATGAATTGCAGTTACGCATAAACAACCTGCTATCCCTCCAACAAAAACAGCGCAATTTCCTACAATCACAAGTACTCCCCGCAAACCCCGTAGAGGTATTACCCAAGGTGAATGATATATTTATTCAACAATTGTACAAGCTGCTCGATGATAATCTTGACGAACCCCAGATGAATGTAGATTATATTGCCAGGAATATGGCTATGAGTCGGAGCAGCCTCAACCGCAAATTAAAAACACTGTTAGATATTTCCACCAATGATCTTATCAGGCGTTATCGTTTGCAAAAAGCTACATCATTAT
>JBKJPO010000275.1:0-3460 GCA_046595095.1 Chitinophagaceae bacterium | reverse complement strand
AGAAATTTTCCGTTTACTTCCTAAAACAAACTTAACTAGTGATCCTAGATATTGGATAGTAAATGGAGCTCTAATTTATTTTGCCGGAACGCTTCCATTATGGCTATTTAACAATGAAATTGCAGCCATTAAAAACAATGCTTTTCATACGAACATGTCGTTGATAAATAATTTGCTCTTTTTTGCATTCCTATTCATTATTTTAAAGTCATTTCAATGTCGGAAAGTGAACTTAACTTAGGCTTTATCTTACTAAGTATCACCTTATTTATTTTATTACTCTTAATATTCATAATTGTGATAACGAATGTTTATCAGAAAAAACATATCAATTATAACTCGCAGGTTGAGCAAATGAAGACTAAATATGAAAATTCCTTACTGTCTTCCAAGGTCGAGATTCAGGAAGAGGCTTTTAAACATATATCTAGAGAAATTCATGATAATATTGGGCAAAAGCTAACGCTTGCAAAATTAACTTTGAATAGTGAGTTAAGCGATCTTTCTCATACTGCGAAAATAGATAACGCTAAGAATTTAATTTCTGAATCTATTTCTGCTTTAAGTGAATTATCAAAATTATTCAGTGGAGACGTTATTTTACATCATGGACTAATAAAAGCAATTGAGTACGAGGTAATGGTGATCAAAAAATCTGAATCATATGATATATCCTTCGAAGTAACTGGGAATTGTGCTTTCCTCGAAAAAGATATCGAATTAGTAGTCTACAGAATATCCCAGGAGGCTTTAAGCAATATAATCAAACATGCCCAGGCGACTATTATTAGCATAAATCTAAACTTTTATCCATCAGATTTGGAATTGATTATCCAGGACAACGGCAAGGGATTTGATGTAACCGATGTCGCCCAGTTAAAGATGAAACATGGTGCCGGCCTATCGAATATGTCAGATCGTGCTCGGCAATCTGGCGGGCATTGTTCCTTCGAAAGCGATATTCAAACCGGAACAACAGTTAATGTAAAAATACCAGTCAATTATGAACAGTTTAATTAAGATTTTTTTAGCGGATGACCATTTACTATTACGGGATGCCCTGGCTTCACTCATTAATAAATTTACCGGAATGCAGGTCATTGGTTCGGCTGATAATGGCAACCAGGTAATCAGTCAGTTCAATGGAGGTATTCAGCCAGACATCCTCCTGCTGGATTTGAGCATGCCCGTGCTCGATGGTTTTGAAACCGCTAAAATCGTCTGTCAAAAATTTCCAAAAGTTAAGATCTTAGCACTCACCATGTATGATTCCGAGATCGCATTGATCAGACTATTACAATTGGGTGTAAAAGGATTTTTGAAAAAAGATGTACATCCAAAAGAACTTGAAACTGCACTCCTGGCAATTGCAAAGAGTGGATATTACTATTCTCATACTACTACAGGCAAACTTGCGACTTTATTTATCCGGAATGGGAATAATATGCATAATGTGGACAAAGGGATGCTTACTGAATCAGAGATCCAATTTTTGAGACTTGCCAGCACCGATCTTACCTACAAAGAAATCGCCCAGGAAATGAAAATGACTCCCAGGACAATTGATAATTACAGGGATCATTTATTTGATAAACTTGACGTAAGAAGCAGGGTTGGCCTGGCTATCTATGCAATCAAAAACGGCCTGGTAATTTTTTGAAGCTTATTCTATCAGCTTATTCCTCATTCCATACATTATAAGACCTGCGATGGTTTTTGCCCCAACTTTCGTTTTCATATTCTGTCTTATCGTTTCAATTGTTCTCGGACTAAGGAAGATGATCTTTGAAATCTCCTCTGTAGTTTTATCTTCTGCAAGTGACTGAAGTATCTTAATTTCTTTTTCGTTGAAGGTTATCGGTGTTGCGCTTCCATAATGCTGGCGCACATTCTTTTTCTGTAGTAATCTCCCCATCACCGCATTATTTACCAATTCATTAAAATAAAAATCGTCATTCATGCAGGTGAGTATGGCTTCATAAATCTCTTCGGGGTCAGTTGTTTTTGTGAGGTATGCGTTTGCCCCCATCTCCATCATCTTGCTGATCATTTGCTGATCGTCATACATAGTAAGCACAATGATCTTTATATCCTCGTATTCACGCCTGAGTTGTTCAATGGCATTAATGCCATCTATTTCCGGCATACGGATATCCATAAGAAGAACATCAGGTTTTTTAATAGCCACCTTGTGCATCAGGTCCTTACCGTCTTCAGCTTCCCAGATCATTTTGAGGTTTTCCTTGCCGGAAAGGGCCATCTTGATCCCATCCCTGAATATTTTATGATCATCTGCGATGGCTATCTTAATGATATTGGATGCTGACATTGGGAATTGTTAGTTGATTGCGGTTATAAATTCAAGGGATAAATAGAATGTGTTAAAGTCTTGTAAAGATAACAGTCAGGACAATACAAACTTCAAGGATTGTACGCAGGCTTAACGAAAATTTACTTAGTAAAAATACGGTAGGGTTAAGATTTATACTTAATTTCACTCCCTGGAGTAGAATTTATTCACATTCGATATGGTGTGGCATGGTATTCGGATTATATATCAATGTTGCTGATTTTCTACAGAGATTACATTTTTAGCCCCTCCTCTTATAAAAAGATTCTAAAGTATCCATCGTAAAATTACTATCGAAAAGACGTGTATTTACCCATTCTTTTCTGGTGTTTTACTCAGGTACAAGCGTAGAAACCCGCGTCCAGATTAGTTTTTTTACGATTCGGATAATACGTGATTCTTACTTATTAATTTATACCCCTTTGAACTCGTGACAATAAAACTGAAGTTAGCAGTCTGAAAAAACCTTAAACCACTAAATTTTTACTGCCATGATAGATATCACCCATACACAAGTTAAAGACCTAGCCAAGGTTGGTGAAGACATCGGTCTTGCCGAAGGAGCTCAAATGATTGCAGATTTTAGATTTGCAAATCCTGATGCAACAAAAGGATATTATATTGGGAAAGACATACTGAATCAAATTCTTGCACAACCAGGTTGTGTTGGAATAAATTTCCGTAAAGGTTACTCTTCAAATAATGAAGAACATGTTGTATACAGTGGGGTTGGACAGGATGGTAAAGATATCCTAACTCTTCTTGCAATTGAGCAAGATGGAAAACTTATTAGAAAAGACGCAATAGTAGCTGATAGGGGTCAACAAGTTGATATTGGATCAGATACAATCGAAGAAATTATTCGTAAAATCTTAGGTCTATAATCTCATTAAATTCAACGTTTATATTATATTTGAGCAAATTCTCGAATTATAATTAGTTTACTCCAAAATAATTCGATCTTATCAATCGCATTACCCTTACTTTTCTATTTGTTATATAAAAGGTATGACAAATCTCGAGAGTTAAGGGTAATTTTATTTTATATATGTACAGTTGTATTAACCGAATTATTAGCCTTCTTCTTAGTTCAGAAAACCCAATCATTAT
>JBKJPO010000098.1:0-3147 GCA_046595095.1 Chitinophagaceae bacterium | reverse complement strand
AGGTCAACAAGGAAACTAAATTCGGCCATTGGGAATAAAGACAGTTTAGTTTTGGTGAATGCAGGCAACACTGTGAATGCAGATTCTGTCAATAAAATCCGGGCTGTGATGAAGAGTCTTCTTGGCAGAAAGATCGGATTCAAAACATTTTCGGCCAAGATCAAAGTTGATTATGAAGATAGCAAGGGCAAACAACCTGATGTAAATGCATTTGTCCGTATGCACAAGGACAGCATAATTTGGATCTCTGTTAATGCATCATTTCTTAGCATCGAGGCTTTCAGGGTTTTGATTAAAAAAGACAGCATCTTTATTTTGAATAAGCTGGAGAAAATTTTTGAGAAGCATTCTCTCGAATACCTGCAAAAGATAGCTAATATTCCACTTGATTTTACAACGCTTCAAGACCTGATACTTGGAAACCCAATCTATCTTGACACAAGTATTGTAGCTTTTAAGCAAACAGAGAATAGAATCCTTATTTCAACTGTAGGAGAATTATTTAAGAGCTTGCTTACTATTACGTCCAATAACAATCTCGTTGAGAAAATCAAGCTTGATGACATCGATCCAAATCGCAACAGGACTGCTGATCTTATTTATGCCGAATACGAAAATAAAGAAGGTGTTTTCTTTTCAACTGCAAGAAGAATGACTATCTCAGAAAAAACGAAAGTAGATGTTTCCCTGAAATATAAACAATGGGATTTTAACAAGGATTTGACTTACCCTTTTACCAGACCAAAGAATTATCGGCAAAAATAACCGTTATTTGAAAAGACATTCTCATTGAAAGAAGGAGAAGCAACAATTTTCTGAAACCAAATTGCAATATCACACATAGGTTAATAACCCGTGTTCTCCCAATGGTGATGGAGAGTGCTTGTGAACACTATTACTAACTTCATACCTATATTTTCATCTGGTCAATTCTACTTCAACCTTTATTTTTGTAAGACCCAGCTAAATTTCTCAGTATGATCAAGAGATTCTTTTTTCCAATTGCCCTGGTATTATTCTTTTCCGGGGTGATAGCTCAGCCTAACAAAGACGAGCTCCAGAAGCAGCGGCAACAATTAAAAAAAGAGATTGAACAGACTGAAAAGGTGTTGAATGAAACAAAGAAGACCACTAAGGAGAACCTCGGCCAGCTTATCGTAATGAATAAAAAGATCAATCTCCAGGATAGGGTGATCCAGAATATTAGTGGAGAGCTGAGATTTATCGATAAAGATATTCACCAGTCTCAAAGAGAAGTAACAAAGCTTTCAAAAGTTCTTGATACCCTGAAGCAGGAATTTGCTAAAAGCATGGTATATGCATATAAGAACCGAAACAATTACGATTTCATAAACTTTATGTTTTCAGCTTCCAGCTTTAATGATGCGATTAAGCGGGTTACATATTTGAGGTCATATCGCAATTACCGTGAAATGCAGGGGGAGAATATCCTTCGTACCCAGGAGTTGCAACGGCAACGCATATCCGAGCTTTCCGGTAACAAACAAAAGAAGAATATTGCACTTAAAGATCAGAACAAGGAGATGAGTGAACTGGAAAAGCAACAGAAGGAAAAAGAACGCATCGTCAGTAAGCTTAAGTCGAGACAGAATGAACTTTCAGCGCAGATAACCAATAAGCGTAAGCAGGATGCAAAACTCCGGAATATGGTGACAGCGATGATCAAGCGTGAAATCGAAAAGGCCAGGGAAGAGGTCAGGATAAAAGCATTAGCGGAGACTAAAACAAGGGAGGCAGCAAACAGGAAAAACATTGATAATTCAAATACGGGCACGGTTTCAACACCTGTGAGAAAATCTGCACCCAAAGAGGTGAAAAAGGGCGAAAGTATATTGGTTACTTCAGATGCAGACAGGGTATTGGATGCGAGCTTCGAAAGAAACCGCGGTTCACTGCCATGGCCGGCGGATGGATTTATTTTAATTCCCAACGGGGCGTATAAAATTCCGGGGACAAACATCTCGGGGAATAACCCGGGAGTAACTCTTGGAACTCAAGTGGGCGCAAGCGTTAAAGCGATATTTGATGGTGAAGTTACGCTTGTAAGTTATATGGACGATAAGCAGGTAGTGTTTATCAAGCATGGCAAATATTTCTCCGTTTATAGTAATTTATCTTCTGCAAATGTGCAACGAGGCCAGATGGTGAAAACAGGCCAATTAATCGGTAAAGCTGCCCCTAACGATGACGGACAGGGGCAGGTAGATCTTATACTGATGAAAGAAAGTAATAATGTAAATCCTGAAGCCTGGTTAAGGAGAAAATAATCTTCGCTTCAAAATCATTAAATTTTAATTGCTCACTAACTTCTTGCTCAACACATTTATTATAACTGGTTAATTATTTTAAAAACAAAAGCTGCCAGCAAACCACCAACGATGGGGCCAACAACAGGAATCCAACTGTAGTTCCAATCACTATTGCCCTTGTTTTTTATGGGAAGGATAGCATGAATTATCCTGGGGCCCAAATCACGCGCAGGATTGATGGCATATCCTGTAGCCCCGCCTAATGATAAGCCGATTCCCAGGACCAGTAAAGCCACAGGCAAAGCGTCTAAAGCTCCCAAAGAATTTCCTGGTTTTGCCATAAATAAAACACCCAACACCAAAACAAATGTGCCTATGATTTCAGAAATAAGATTGTGAAAATTATTTCTGATGGCTGGTGCATTGCAAAATGCCGCTAACTGCAAATCCGGGTCTTTAGTTTCATCAAAATGTTGGCGGTAACTCAGCCACACAATTACTGCACCCACCATAGCTCCTGAAAATTGACCTGCAAGATATACTGGAACATTGCTCCAGGGAAAATCAGTAAATGTAGCCATGGCTATTGTTAGTGCAGGATTCAAATGCGCACCACTGCCCGGTGATGCTACATACACACCTGTGAATACTGCAATAGCCCAGCCAAATGTGATTACAATCCAGCCGCTGTTATTACCTTTTGTTTTGGTGAGAACAACATTGGCGACCACGCCATTTCCCAACACCAGCAGGAACGTGGAGCCAAGCATTTCCGCAAGGAATGGAGACATGAGTAGTAGTTTAAGAAGTTTAAAAGGTTCAAGAGGTTCAAGAGGTTTAAGAGGTTTAAGTTCAAAAGGTTTAGGCTGGATAAGTG
>JBKJPO010000064.1:0-3716 GCA_046595095.1 Chitinophagaceae bacterium | reverse complement strand
TTCCATTTCTTCTCTTGAGAAATAGGGAGAGGTAAAACCTTTCTCACTCGTCTTTAACCAGTTTAGATTTCCCTGGAGCGTGTTTATCTCACCATTATGCGCGATATACCTGAAAGGCTGCGCAAGTTTCCATGATGGAAAAGTATTGGTTGCAAAACGGGAATGCACAAGGCCGCATGCAGATACTACTCGTTTGTCGCTTAGGTCATTGAAATATGTTCTTACCTGCCGGCTTGTTAGCTGGCCTTTATAAATAATTGTTTTTGATGACAGGGAACTGACATAAAAACCTACTTCGTTTTTTCGAACTGTATTGTTGATCGTATGGCTTGCATGATTGCGAAGGAGAAATAATTTTCTTTCGAATACTTCATTATCTGAAACATGTTCCGGGCAGGTAATAAAAACCTGTTCAATCACCGGTTCTACAGATAATGCTATGGAACCGATGCCAGAAGTTTCAACAGGCACCTCCCTGTAAGCGATAATGTTGAGTCCCAGTTTTTCGGCGCACCTGTTAAAGATGTCGCGGCATTCTTCTTTAAGCCGAATTTCTTTTGGAAAAAATATCATCCCCACACCATATTTACCAGGCCCCGGTAATGACACTCCGAGCCTATTACATTCGTCGAAAAAAAATTCATGAGGAATCTGGATCATGATTCCTGCACCGTCTCCTGTATTGGCTTCGCTACCGCATGCACCACGGTGTTCCATATTTTCGAGGATAGTCAGCGCATCCGAAACAATTTGATGGGATTTATCGTTTTTGACATTCGCAACAAACCCGATACCACAGGAATCGTGTTCAAAAGCCGGAGAATATAAACCTTCATTGATCGCCATACTGCAATGTTTAATCCAGGGCATACCCTGATTTTTGCATAGCAATCAATGTTATGAAAATACTTAAAATTTGATAAAGTCCCTCATGATTGTAATACAAATACCCACATTTTGGTCATATTGTGTGGGTGCTTGGTTTTTAATTTGAAATAATAAAATTTAAAATATACTTTTGAATGATACAATTTTACATGAAACAGATACAACATATCTTCTCTCCCGTTTCGATGTATTGTTGTATTTGTTTTTGCCGAAAGGCATAAATATTCATTGCCTCATCTCCGGGCTCACCTGATTTTCACCCTTTTTTATCAAAATTCATCATCGAAAAATTTATTTTATGAGCAGTTTACGTTTCGAAACTTTACAACTCCATGCAGGCCAGGAAATCGACCCCACTACAAATTCCCGTGCGGTTCCAATTTATCAAACCACCTCATATGGCTTTCGGGATTCAGCACATGCTGCGAGTCTTTTTGGCTTGAGAGAATTCGGAAATATCTATACCCGCATAATGAATCCCACTACGGATGTTTTTGAAAAACGCATCGCAGCACTTGAAGGCGGTGTTGCAGCAATTGCTACCGGCTCGGGACAGGCAGCCCAATTCCTCGCTTTGAACAATATTCTGCAGGCAGGAGATAATTTTGTTTCAACTTCTTATTTATATGGAGGAACGCACAATCAATTTAAAGTAGCACTCAAGCGTTTAGGCATAGACGCAAGATTTGCCAATGGCGATGATGTAGAAAGCTTTGTACCGCTTATAGATAAGAATACAAAGGCCATCTATCTGGAAACAATTGGCAATCCCCGGCTCAATATTCCTGATTTTCAAAAATTTGCTGAGCTTGCTAAAGAATATGATCTGCCATTGGTAGTTGATAATACTTTCGGCGCAGGTGGATTTTTGTTCAGGCCAATTGAATGGGGTGCAAACATCGTAGTCGAGAGTTCCACTAAATGGATTGGAGGCCACGGTACATCTATCGGGGGTGTGGTAGTTGACGGAGGAAATTATAATTGGGCAAATGGAAAATTTCCGCAGTTTACTGAGCCGTCAGAAGGTTACCATGGTTTGAAATTCTGGGATATATTCGGTGAAGGAAATCCATTAGGCTTGCCGAATATCGCCTTTGCTATTCGTGCAAGGGTTGAAGGTCTAAGAGATTTTGGTGCGAGCCAAAGTCCGTTCAACTCCTTCCTTTTATTGCAAGGATTGGAAACACTTTCGCTTCGTCTTGAACGCCATGTTGAGAATGCACTGGTATTGGCAGAGTGGCTTGAGGCTCACCCATTGGTAGATTTCGTTCTTTACCCAGGACTGGCGAGTAGCCCTTATCATGAATTAGCAAAAAAGTACCTGCCAAGAGGTTATGGTGGTGTATTAAACTTTGGCATTAAAGGAGGAAGTGATACCGCGAGTAAATTTATTGACAGCCTCAAATTAGTGAGTCATTTAGCAAATGTGGGCGATGCAAAAACACTTGCCATACACCCTGCATCCACCACACATGAACAATTAAGTGAAGAAGAGCAAATAGCTGCCGGAGTAGACCCAAATCTTGTAAGGATCAGTGTTGGCCTGGAACATATCGAGGACATAAAAGCCGATTTCGAACAAGCTTTTGAAAAAGTATTTGCTAAACAAACAACAAGCTGACAAGAGGAGAGGCCTTGAGCTTATTGAGCTTCAAATATTAAATGGAATATTGAATTTATTTTGAGCTTTCAAAATGTTCAATATTCCATTTAATTTTCAATGATCCTTCTGCCTCATTAATTTTTATTATGCCAATTGTATATTCACTCCCCGAACTTTTTACATTAGAATCAGGCAAAAATATAGAAAAGCTATCGCTTGCATATACTACATGGGGCATATTAAATGAGAACGCTGATAATGTGGTATGGGTTTTTCATGCGCTTACAGCTAACAGCGACCCTGTGGAATGGTGGGGCGGCCTGGTGGGTTCGGGCAAACATTTTGATCCGGAGAAATACTTTATCGTTTGTGTAAATATGCCCGGAAGCTGTTATGGCAGTACCGGGCCGCTTGATGTAGATACTAACGGATTCGCATACTTGCATAGCTTTCCCATGTTTACTACGCGTGATATGATAAGGGCATATAAACATTTACGATTGCACCTTGATATAAAGAAAATCTCCATCGGGATTGGAGGCTCAATGGGTGGCCAGCAATTACTTGAATGGGCTATTGAAGAACCGGGTTTATTTGAGCATATAATCCCTATTGCCACCAATGCTTTCCATTCTCCATGGGCGATCGCTTTCAACGCTACACAAAGGATGTGTATTGAAAATGATCCAAGCTGGGATACCAGCAATATTAATGCGGGTATGAGCGGGATGAAAACGGCCAGGGCTATTGCTTTGATCTCTTACCGAAATTATCGCACATACAACTTAAACCAGCATGGAATCACAGCTTCCACAATTCATTCGCCGATCGATGAAGTAGTTTTCCGGTCTGAGACCTACCAGAAATACCAGGGCGAGAAGCTTTCGAAACGCTTTAATGCGTTTAGTTATTATTTCTTAAGTAAATCTATGGATGCCCATGATGTAGGGAGGGAGCGTGGTTCGATTGAATCCGCATTGGGGACCATAACTGCAAGAGCGCTTGTGATGGGAATCAAAAGCGATATTTTATTTCCACTCTGTGAACAGAAATTTATTGCACAAAATATTAAAGGTGCAGAATATTCAGAAATAGATTCTGATTTTGGGCATGATGGATTTTTACTGGAATTCGAGAAGATTGGAAAATGTATAGCGTCTTTCCTTGAAGCAACTTAAGCCTGGTGCGCCATTTGGCAACAAACAGGTAGCAGCTTCGGTGCATC
>JBKJPO010000060.1:0-8094 GCA_046595095.1 Chitinophagaceae bacterium | reverse complement strand
AATGCACCGAAGGTGCTACCTGTTTGTAGCCCACATGTAATTTGGGTTGTTCCAATGCACCGAAGGTGCTACCTATTTGTTGCCAGAAATAAAATATGGGGTTCAATGCGCCGAAGGCGCTACCTGTCAAAAAACCATTTGTGATCAATGAAGGTGTAATGCGTTCGCGAAGCGAACGTCTCTTAATCTTGCAGTACATCAAGCAAATCCCTCCAATTGTCAAAGAAATTATTCTGCCTTCGCGGGGTTATATTTCTTTGTGATTGAAAATGCCTTAATTGTTTTATCAAATTTAAAATTATTTTATGCAACAGGTTAAACGAATTACTAAAGCAGCAAAATTGCTGCTCATGCTTGTACTTAGTGCCACCATTTTTTCTTTTTGGGGAAATTTTGGTGGTGATGTCTTCAAAATTTATGTAAACAAAAAACTTGTGGTAGAACAGTTCGTTCATAAAAATGAAGCTGTCAAAATCCTTCAGCTGGACCAGGGAAATTACAATGATGAGGTAGAAGTGCACTATAGTCATTGTGGTATTTCCGGTAAGGGAAGAAGTATTGCTATTAAAGACGGGCAAAACAGGTTATTAAAAGAGTGGAATTACCCCGACCTGGCAAAATCCGGCATGTCTTTTAAAGTGAAAGACATTCTTTCCCTTCAAAAAAATAAAGTAGGGACGCTTCATCTGTATTATTCTTCTAAGGAATTACCTGCAGGCAGATTATTGACGGCTATCAATGCCAGTAACGACAACAATGCAAAGCGATAATTGAGTTCAATGATTTATTTGCAGGATGACGGATCATGTAAAGTGATCCGTCATTTCAAGCAAGTACAATTTTCTGCCATGGAAAAATATTGAGGCTACTCTCACCATGCCTTCAATCGATTCTATTGTTTACTCGCCTTTATCTGGAATGGAATATTAAACACCACCCCTTTCGCATCTTTTAAATTTAATACTTCGCCTCCACGAGAATGCTCAGACGCATCAGCAAACACTCCTTCTAATGCTGTCATTAAACCCCTTCCCCTGGCTCCGCTCGCTACCCCTTCCATATCTATTTCCGTATCGGAAACAAATACTTTTAATACTTCGGTCCCTAACGGCGGGCCAATTTTGATTTGATAATCTTTGTATGTTATCTCTTTACCTGCAGGAACTTTCATCTCCTCAGATTGGATGGGTTTGTTTAAACCCTTATTTGGGAAAATCGGATTTATTTTACCATTAGGTTCAAAATCCAAAATGTTTACATAAACATCTGTTTTACTGGTATTTTTTACTGCAATAATCATGGTTTCGCCAACCAGGTACTCGTAGCCTTTTATAGTTTTTGAAGGTTTCATAAATTCTACTTTCCCATTTATTAATTTTCCCAGTCTTACTTCTACTTTGATCGTATTATCTTTAACATCAAGCTCTTTCAGGTATTTATATTTGCTGTATGCCTTTAGATTTTCTTCCAGCGAATATTTTTCGGTAGTGGCAAAAAGATATCCATTGTTTGCAACAATAAGTGAATCATGACCTTCTCCTTTTAGTAAAAGTAAATCTGCATTTACATTACCATAAGTAATTCGCCCCATCAATTTCAGGTCCTCTTTTATTTTATTTGATTCTGCTTCCGAGAACCTGTTTTTATTTCCCATCCCCCTGGTATTGTCCTCATTGATTTTTACTACAATGGGCTTTATTTTGTAAACAGGCTCTGTAACAAAGGCCCATATATCTTTGAATTGTTTCCCGGTATTCTTATCGACCGTTACATCAGCAGTGAATTGATTTGCCTTGGTAACTTTCCCGCTTGTCAGTGGATTTGCCTTGGCCGGATCAGATGTGGTGGATGGATAGAATGAAATTATTGCCCCTTCGTCTACACCACTAAATAATCCTGCTTTAATCCTGATTTTTTTATTGTCCACATCAATACTTTCAACTTCTATAAAAGGTTTTTGCGTCACAAACTGCCCTCCAAAAAGGCCTCTTTGAATTCCGTTGCCTTCTAAAACCGGGTGCTGAATATTCGATTTAATATCTATGATGGCTTCAATTTTTGCAAATAAAGAACGGTAGCTTGTAGAGTCTGGAAGTGTTTCCATTGACTTGCAAAATGCATAGCTCAATGCGCCCATTTTTTGACTGTCATCATTGTCGGTTTCATATGCCGCTTCATCTGCCCTTGCGGCTGAAATAACCACGTAAGTTGCGAGATTATTATTATCCCCTCTTGATGCTTTAGCGTTTTCTCTGAACTCTTTTAAATTATCTGCAGTAGCAACCTTGCCAGCCTTAAATGTGGTGGATACGATTGGAGGTTTACTGCCTCTTGAGATCAGCTCGCCTCTTGTTGCCGAACCGGAATGACACAGATCCATAACCACGGCTACATCCCCGTTTTTACCCAACTTAGCCCTTAACTGCTCTATAAGATCTCCAAATTCATCATCACGCAGATAGTCACCCTCAACTTTTTTGAATTCAGTACGATCATCTGTCCACCTTGCATTTATCGAAACAATGGCTTCATCCAATCCATCAGTCTCATCTTTATTCGCATCGTCTTCCATCTGCGCGCCATGGGAAGAAATGTGTATGTACACAACGTCTTTGCTGTTTTTATTTACCCTGCCTATTAAATCCTTCATTGCGGTTACGATACCCGCTTTAGTTGCTTCCTGGTTAATGAGCGTTTTGATATTGTTGGAATCAAACTTCTGGCGCTCGAGTGTTTTCTTTACAATTTGCACATCCCTAACACTGTTGAGCTTATTCCAATTTGTAACTTTAGTATCGTAGTCGCCAATTCCAACCAGTAAAGCATGCTTTGTTTGGGCACTAAGCGTAATGCCAATAAGAAAAAATACACAATAAAAAATTATTGTTCTCATGGTTAAGTTTTTAGTATTTTATTTAATAAAAATTTAAATCTGATCCCAGGGTTTAATTATCACCAGGGGTTTTAATTTTTGATCCAGTTGTCTACGGATTAATTCTGTAATTTGTTCTTCAAGAAATTTTTTCCCCAGCGGTACAATAAAAGCATTTATAGCCCAGGCTAAGATTGGACCCCTCGACCCCATTTTAGTTGTATAGTCAGTTACAAAAACATCATAAGCATCTTTAACTTCAACAAACTTGAGATTTACCCCGGCAAAATATGCTTGCTTATCGGTAAACATTTCCTTTCTTTTCTCGATGCTCATTAAATCTGAAACTACTTTGTTGTACAGGTTATCAGCTTTCACTTGCACCGCGCTATAAGAATTCTTTAATACATTCTTATCATTTGCTGAGAGCGAATTGCTCTTCTTGGCATTACTTCCCAGGTCCTCTATAGTAATACGAACCTGCTGGTATTTTTTTATGTTTTCTGCCTGGTTAAAATAATTAATAAAGCCCGCAGTGTCCTGAATACCCTTAATAGTACCACAAGAGGCCAGGCAAATAATAAAAAATCCAATCATAATTTTCTTCATCGGTTTTTATTTTTAGGTTAAAAATTTAAAGCATTATCAGTTGGTATGATTTAAACTGAGATCTTTATTAAACGATAAGGTTATTTTTTTAAATGAAATCTGTAAATATGATTTGCGTTCGTGTTTTCATTATCGCGAACCGGTATAAAAACGTGAAAGGGCTAATTTATAATATTTATTATTAGGATTTAATTCACCGGCTAATTTATAATAGTTGAACGCTTCTGCAATGAAGTGATTTTCTTCCAAAATAAATCCTTTCATAAAAGCTGTTTCTGCAGGTTTAGCTGGGATCAGTTTTTTTAGAATTTTATCAATAGTTGATTTATATGATTTGGGATTCAAAATTTTCAAAACATTTCTTTCACAACCCGATCCATCAGCATTGGTAATTTGCCAATAATAAATTCCCGGTTTTTTCAAAAGCGTTTTTAAAGTATCAATAAGCACAGGCATTTCCCGGAGCGGATAATTTAAAAGCAGCTCGCCATCTACAGCTTCCGAGTAAACTGTAATATGTGGTGCTTTGATATTAGTTATGTAGTAAATAGGTAGTCTACCGGTTGCATACAATAATGTGTCGACGGGTAATTTTGTTTCAACCATGCTGCATCCCCGGCTTACAGATCCAACGTTACGCATATAATGAGTTGGTTCTTCTTCCGGTGAACCATGGGGATGTGTTAATTCATCCCATACATAACTAAAATAGGATGAAGTAAATGAAGGTGCAGTTTTTTCACATTTCCTGAGCAAGGTTTTCACATCATACCTGCCTTTGATATCCAGCCTGATTATTTCGAAATTTTTACAAACTAAGATCAGATTTGCACCTTGAGCCAGGGTAATGTAGTTCGAAGGATAGAGTTTATCCCCGCTTTTTAAACTGGATTTTCCGGTATTGGTAGTGATTTTACCTTGAGTATGGTACACGATAAAAGAAATATCCTGCGCAATGGTGAGGTTTGAACAGAAAAGAAAAAAAATAAATATAATGAACCGCATAGGCTAATGTTTATGGAAAACCGAATTGAAACCATATTTTTTATTTAACCAATTTCGGAAAGCCTCATAAAAATAAAGTACATCCACAGCCAGGATAATCGCAATAAAAGATGGTGTAAGATTGACCTTGTAATTAAATTTGTAAAATACCAGTAACCCGATATAAACGAATAAAACAGCAGAGAGTACCTGTGCTACTTTAGCTGCTAAATGGAACCATAAATGTCTTTCAATAAAATAGGCAAGAAAAATACTCATATGGATCCAACAGATGAAAAACGCCAATATCCAGGTTAGCCACACAGGCATCTTATTGACATATTTATCTTTCAATACCATATGGATAATATTTGCATTAACCAATACCCCATTCATATCCGGAAGGCTTTTGCCAAATGATTGGGGATTCATGGGTGTAAAATGCTTGTCCTCCGTATCTGTTGATTTGCCAATGTATCCAATAAGCACAATCTTATTATTCAAGGAAGAACTATCGGTTCCGGCCAGGAAACTTTTACCATCAATAATTATATACTTATTTGATGTGCGGGTAAAATGAATGCTTTCAGTCTTTTTTCCCCGGCCCAGGAGTGTTTTATATTTGGCAGGATTGATAACCTTTATCATTGCGGTAGAGAAGGATTCAAAACTTTCATTTTTTTCCTTAATCACAGGAGCAAAATGCCTGATAACGCCTCCCTCTTCGCCAACAAAATTGGTAAACCCCTTATGCATGGATTTAGAAAATAGAAAACCGTTAGGGCTTATTTTTTTACCCTTAGTTTGCAATTGATAGGCCATTACCAGATTGGAGGAAAAGGAAACGAGATTGATAAGCAATGAATCGTCTGCGGGTGTTTTTTGCTTCTCAAAAAAGACATCCACACCTATTATTAATGGCTGCCTGCTCTTTACTTTTTGAATTATCGCGGCAATATCTTTACGTTTTGCAGTGTCTATATTTATAATGATAATATTGGTATCAACAGGCGCCTGGCTGTTTTTTCCCATGCGCGAATATGCCAGGTCGTTATAATCAAAATCCTGCAAGGCTAATTTTATTGGATCCAGCACATGGGTGTTCAATGGAATAAATGAAAGTAACCCCATGATAATAAAAACCATGAAGGTTGCAAGCAATGTATCTCTTTTGAACAGGTATTTCTTCATCAGTTATTTTTACTCTTCGATTTTTAGAATCAATTTTTCAATTGACCATGTAAGCGGGGTAGTTACTTTGTTTCTTGATTTAGCGCCCGTGAACAAAAGCGCTTGCAAAGGATTCGTTGATCCGGAAATATTAGCCCCCCGGCTTATCACCCCTGCTTGCTGAAACGCAGACAAATTATCTATCGCTTCTTCTGTTGTTAGCATAAAATAATTATCAAAGCCAAGAGGGCGTTTAACTAAAATGTCTGCCAGGTGAGATTTTTCCTGGGGTGTATTCATTTCGTTTGTTAGTGGTAAACGATTTTCTACATTGCCTTTTGCTGCCATAGGAAAGAGTAATTTCATCGCCCCTTGCGCATCAATTGAAAAAACATAAACGTATCTTTTTTTCCTGTTCCAGGATTCGTTAATGTTTTTTTTAAAGAAAAAAGAAATGGTGTCTCCCAGGCTTACCTGGTTACGAGCTGGACTTTTGCCCGAATTATAATTTTGTATTGCCAGGGAAAATGGGAATTTGTGCTGGCCTTGCGGAGATTGAAGCATCAACCAGTCTTTTATTTTAGCAATTCGGAAAGCATTTTCAGCGAGCTTGCCTGCGGCTGTACTGTCGGGAGTTTTGGAGACATCATAACCTTCAAAATCTGTTCTGGCCGGGAGTGTCTCTGAACTATCCTGGATTGTGACCTGGGTCTTAACAAAGGCATATGATAATTTATTTTGATCATTTACCCTTCCTACTAAAGTATACATCGACATTTCAGGGGATGCAACAAGTTGTATATTATTAAATTCCTTAAACTGTTCTTTTAATTCTTCAACCAGTTTATCAGCGGCAGGGAAATTTACAAATGCAGACGTACCACTAAATGCATCCGAACCGGGGTTATTCAGTGTAGCACCAATTTTTTGCCTGCCTTCTTTTCCATTTATATACCACCAATTATTATCAGAAAAATTAATAACTCTTTCTGGTTTTGCCCGGGCGATATCATCTATCCAGTTTATTTTTTTGTTATCCCGAAGTTCCTGGTAGGACCTTATCGCAGCAGCAAGTTCTTTATTTCCAATTCCATGCTGAGGTAAATATATTTTTAAAGCAGGGACAACAGATGAACTCCAGTTTACGATTTCAAATAATGTACCTGGAGCCATGGTTGTGTTTTTCGCGGAGACAATTTTGGCCCAACTTCTATTGGCACTAATCATTTCTGTAACCAGGATTGTATCTTTTGTGTAAAGGCTTTTCAGTTTAATACCCGGAGATAACCCCAATGCATAACCGCCCATTAGTTCTAATCTTTTGTTTTGTGTTTTGGAAATAGCAATAGCCACCCTGTTTTTGATTGCGCCTTTGGGTAAGCCAAACAGCGTCCCGTTTTTTCGCAATTGATTTCCCGCCAAAACAGGTTCCTGCGTTTTTCCAAAATATTTCATGATCGCTTTCAGGCTGCTAAAAATATTTTCTGTTGAAGCATCTACTGAGTTCTGTCGCAATGCCTTTAATAATGCTAAGGTAAACGCGCCATGCGGAACATTATTTTCGCTGTTTATTTCTTTGGCAAATTCAAAATCCTGTGCTGCAGAAATAATCAATGCCCCACGCTCTTCCGGCTTTTTTGGATCGGAGGAATCTGCTACATCTAAAGGATTTCCTTCCAGGAATCGGGTACCGGTAACCTCATATAATGATCCACGACTTACAGAACCGCTATGGCAGCTATCAAAAATAACGGTAAGTAAAACACCTTTGTCAATGAGCTCATTAAAATAACCTGCAAGTTCCTTATCCCTAATGTCAGCAGCTCCTCCGTAAGCATCAGCCGGTACAATGGTTTCATCTTTTTTATCAGTTTCGACCGATAAAGAATTTACCACCTGGCTGCCATGGCCGGCATAAAAAACAAATACTACATCCCCTTTTTCCGAAATGCTGATTAATTTTTTAATCTCCGAAATTATTTTTTCCCGGCTTGCTTCCTGGTTGTATAAGGTTGAAATATTTTGTTGTTGAAAGCTATATTTAGCAATAATTACATCTTTTATTGCTTCAGCATCATTAATGCATCCCCCTAAATTTCTCCAGTTAGCACGGGTTGATGAGCTTGCTATTTCTGTTGGGGGCTTATAGATATTGATGCCGATAATCAATGCCCTGGCGGTTTTGGCCTGTATATGCTGTGTAAGGAAGAAACAAAGTACAATTAGAAATAGCTGTCTTCTCATTTTTTGGTAATATGCTTTGAGATGCAAAAGATATAGAATTGAATATTGTAAAAGCTATTTTGTTTTTTTAATAATATTTTGTTTTTTAGGTGACAACCTATTGAAGGTTTCAATGCTCTGTATGAATTATCAGGAAATAAATGGCCGTATATCCGGATAACATGAAAGAACAAATCAAGGCTGACAAAAAATGGAGGTTTCCATTAAATTTTTCG
>JBKJPO010000020.1:0-4134 GCA_046595095.1 Chitinophagaceae bacterium | reverse complement strand
CATCCAGTGGCCCCGCTTTTTTTGCCGTTTCCACTCCATTTCTAAAAACAGAAAAGTTATAATACTGTGGTGTAACAGAATTCAGAACCCCAAATCCGATGGGGCCACCTTTACAATAAATGAATGTTCCCGATTGGCCAAAAAGAGTTGGATTTGTCAAAGGAGGACAAGTCTGTGCCTGAATTTTATTTAGAAAAATTATAGTGAGAACAAAGAATATTAATTTCTTCATGAAGTTGGTTTCCAAAAATTCATTCTTTATTTTTTTCATGAACCGGTAAATTTTTCAGAAATATAAGGATAAAAATAAATTAAATAGAAGCATCATTTAAGAGAGTGTTGCGAATTTATTGGTAGCTATCTTATAAATACCCAGGCTGCCCACTTATAAGGCTCATTCCTGTATTTCACCTTCATGGCATTTTGTGCTTTGTGAAAAGCATCACTCACAGATAGTTTATTAAACAAATTAGTGTAAAATACCTGCATGAAGGCAGAGGTCTCTGCATCAGGAACTTTCCACAAACTCATAACCAAATTTTGTACACCTGCAATTTTAAAGGCCCTTTGCAAGCCATATACGCCTTCACTCCCCTCAATATCACCTAGTGCAGTTTCGCAGGCGGAGAGAACCACAAGTTTTGTATTGGGCAGGTAAAGTGTGGTACTGACTTCGTAAGCGGTAAGAATACCATCTTCAATTCCTGTTATAAATCGTCCATGCCATGCATTGTTGGAACCTGCAAATAGAAGTCCGGCACGCATAAGCGGGTTAGTTGATTGCTTGAATGCTTTACCGCTGGTCGTAAATTTTCGTTGCACACTGTCCTTTTGATTGGTTGCTGGATCGGGAAAGAAAAAACCATGCGTGGCAATGTGTAATATAGCAGGAGAAGATGCTCCATTCATTGATTTGAGCGATTCTTCTGTAGCATTGATACCAGACAATATAGAAACTTGTGTTCCGGCTCTGTCAGCCAGTTTTTTTATTTCTTCTACTTCTTCCTGGGTTCCGTGGAGATATTGAAAAGTTTTACCGCCACGAAGATCATCCCGAAGCGAATGAGAGGTTTTGAAATTGGAGGGATGAATTGATGCTCCAACTTTCAAAGCGTTAGTATCAGGATCATATTTAATTCCTCCGTATAATTGAAGGTTATCAGTCGGTTTTAAATATTGAGGAACTTGACTCGTAACCATTGCTGTGGTATTCAATTGGATTAACTGGTATTTATCGCTCAATAACTGGTTGTTATTAATCGGTAGTGCTCCAAAAGAAATAGTAAATAATTTTCCTGCAGGGGCAAAATAAACTTTAGTAATACCCTTAAGATGCTTTTCTATTGGTTGCCATACTAAATTGAATAGCGAAGGAGATGTGTAACGTAAATGAATAGTGTTTACTTCGTCAAAGGACTTTTTGCCAAGCAGGCTGTCTAATTGCTTTTTCTCAAATAAGGGTACGAGTAATGGATCTTTATCTTTCTTAAGGACCAATGCAACATACAAAATACTGTCAGACCACCGGTTTCCATCTTGGAGTTGAAACTCAACAAATTCAATTGCCGATTCATTATTTGCAAGATTTTTCTGTATTTCATGCCAATCAGTTTCTTTTTTTAATTTTTTAAAAACTGAAGATTTGCGTGAAAGTTTTTTTTCAAATACGTCAGCTTTATCTTCCAGTATTTTTATCGTTTCAGGTTTCGCAGTACCTCCTAATGAATACAAGTTTGCCAGCTGTGCTTTTATAGTAGTCCATTCCTGGTATACTTTACTAAGTGATGTATCGCCGCTGTAGTAAATTACCTGTCTTGTTTGCTGTGTTGAAGAAAGAATCAAATTTCGATTCGCCAGGGAAATTGCAAATGATTGCCCCGCCATATTGTGGGGAATCTTTTTATAATAAAAAGAATAATACTCATCACTTGAGCCATTTATATTTTTCAAATACAATTGCTTTTCAGACTCGTTGGTAAAATCAAATATCTTATTCAGTTGATTGTATTTTGACCTGGCTACTCCCGTAAAAATGTCATTGGCTTTTCCCGTTTGATTCGACTGCCAATATACCCTTGCTAAATCATCTGAATTAGCTATATAATAAGGATGCTCAGTTCCCAATGCTTTCTTCCATAATTGCCTTGCCTGTAAAAAAAAAGTTTCGGCTACTTTGTATTTGCCCATTGAATAATATAGTTGGCCAAGATTGTTAAGCTGAATAGTACGACTGGGATGTCCTTCAGGAAGTTCTTTTTCATATACCATTTTTGCTTCCAATGCAAGTGCCTCCGCTTTTTTGTATTGCTTCATGGTAAGGTATAAACTGGATAGATTGTTACAGGTTTGCCCATACAGATTGCTTCCTTTCTGAATAGTTTCTCTGATCTGTTTTGCTTCAAGGTATAAAGGTTCTGCGTCTGCAGGGCGTCCCATATAAGCGTAAAGATCTGCAAGAATATTACAGGTTGCTGCATAATCCTCCGTCTGTAAAGCGGAAGAAGAATCAAACCTTATTTTCTTTGCTTCAAGGTACAAGAGCTCAGCTTTTTCGTACTGTCCCATATCCCTGTATAGATTTGCTAAAGCAACACAGGTGATGGCATAAACCGGAGCTTTTTTCACAGGTTTAATATTTTCTCTTATCGCTTTAGCCTCAAGAAATAAAGGCTCAGCAAGATCAAACTGTCCTAAGTCCCTGTATAACGCACCCAGACTATTACAACTTTGTGCATAGGCGTTACTTGTATTTCCGAGTATGGTTTCCCTTATATTTTTTGCTTTTAAATGTAGGATCCTGGCTGAATCCAGTCTCCCGGAACCGTTGTAAATGATGCCTAGCATATTACATGCCCATGCATAATCTGTATCCATCTCAGAATGTACTTTTGAAATGATCTGTGTGAGCTCATGACAAATTAGGGTTGCTTCATCATATTGCCTTGCTCCATAATACAGCTCGGCCAGGTTTTTATTGAGTTGAATGTAAGTGGTTGTAAAAATGGAATCGCGGGGAATCAGTACTTTCGATTTATTAAAAAATACAATCGCCCGTTTCTGGTCTTTCAGATCCCTGTAGATGTTAGCACTATCATTGTATGTCTTCCAATGCTGCGCATCTGCATTGGTTGAAATAAAAATAGCTGCAAAAAGTAATACATATTGTATTTCTTTCATACAAATAATTTATTATTACAAGGATTTCAATCTTTGCCATACCGATATAAGACAATGGTGTCTTTTTATAAGGATTAGAATTGGCAAAATGTAGTAAATCCGTTTGTCCCGATAATAAAACTTAAATTAATCTTTTCCTTTGAAAACAATGTAAGATATCCTTGATGATCATATCAATACTGTTAAACTAATATTTTCAAAAGAAGTATAACAACTTATTCTAGTACTAAGTTATGAGAAAGCTTCAACTTTTTAAAGAGGCATCAATTGCTGCTTTTGTAATTATCTTTCTCACCTTTCTCGTTAGTTTCCTCCCTTTTAAATTTGAGTTCAGTAAAGCTATTCGCCAGGAATTTTTAGGGTTTGATGTATATGACCTTCATTATTCAGGTAAGCATTTAACTAATAATACCATTGACTCCCGGATTGTACTTGTTGAAATTGGCGAAGACAGAAATGAAATTGCAGCACAGGTTGAAACACTAAGCAAGTATGATCCCAAAGTTATTGGCATAGATGCTTTTTTTGAACTGCCCGGAGATACGAGTAATATAATTGGCGACTTGAGATTGTCATCTATTCTTAGCCAGCATAAAAATATTGTTCTTGCTACCAGGAATGTCTCTGATAAGTCCGGTGAAGTAATCAGTAATATTCCAAATGTTTTTTTTAATTCAAAGCTTTCTCGAACCGGATACGCCAATTTTATTGGCCGTAATGACTTTGTTGTGATAAGAAGTTTTTATCCTACTTATTCAATAAATGGAGAGCTTCATGAAGCGTTTTCTGCTTCCATTGCCCGGATGTATAACGAAGGTGCCTACAAAGAATTACGAGAAAGAAATAATGATGAGGAACTAATTAATTATTCACGGAATTTACAAAGCTATACAGCTGTCACGAAGGAAGAATTGTCAGAATATGATTCCACCGGTCAGTTAACAAAGTTTCTGCAAG
>JBKJPO010000426.1:0-7654 GCA_046595095.1 Chitinophagaceae bacterium | reverse complement strand
CATGGTGGGAAATCAAGGCTATTCTTCACTATGAGGCTGGCGATACAGTTGCAGCTATTAAGGCTTTTGAAAAATCAGCTGAGATAAACCCACTTCCCGAAGTTTTGATTTCACTTGGATCGCTATATGCCCAAACCCGAAATTCCAACGCACTCATGATCGCTGATGCATTATTACATGCTGACAAGGCTAAGGCTGAAAAGGAAGCATTATTCATTAAAGGCCTTTACTACAATTATACCGGAGAGAAAAATAAAGCAATAGAATTTTTTAATTCATGTTTGCAGCTGGATTATACCTATATGTTTGCATATCGTGAGAAAGCTATCGCGCTGTATGATCTTGCACGTTATGAGGATGCGTTGAAAGTTTTGGAAAAAGCAGTCACCTTACAAAACAGTTTCGAAGAAGGTTATTATTGGATTGGCCGATGCTTTGAAAAACTTGGTCGTACAGAAGATGCCGTGCAGGCATATCGCAGTGCACTCATTTATGATAAGGATTATATTGAAGCAAAAGATGCATTAGCACGGCTTGGATTGTAAATAAAATCCCTGAGGCGAGGCTATAATTTTAATTCATTTTGTATTTGTAATTTTCAAAAATATTGTAAAACCCATATATGCCCATTATTGCTCCATCTCTCCTGGCTTCAGATTTTCTAAACCTGCAACAGGAATGCACCATGCTAAATGAAAGTGAGGCAGATTGGTTTCACCTGGATGTGATGGATGGACGCTTTGTACCAAACATAAGTTTTGGATTGCCGGTAATAGCAAGTATCCGTAAAGCCACGGGTAAAATTTGCGATGTTCATCTTATGATTCTTGAGCCTGAGAAATTTACCAGGTCTTTTAAAGAAGCGGGTGCCGATATTCTTACCGTGCATATCGAAGCATGTGCAAACCTCCACCGGAATATCCAGGAAATCAAATCCATGGGCATGCAGGCAGGTGTAGCGCTTAACCCTCATACACCCGTTTCGAGTTTAACAGAAATCCTCCGGGACATTGACCTGGTCTGCCTCATGAGTGTTAACCCAGGTTTCGGAGGTCAGTCCTTTATATTTAATACTTACAATAAAATTAAGGCATTACGGAAAATGATTGACGATGCCGGTCTTAAAGTTAAAATTGAAATTGATGGTGGTGTTACTCTTGAGAATGCACCTGAACTTTTACAGGCTGGTGCCGATGTGCTTGTGGCAGGCAACACGGTTTTCGAATCAAAAGATCCTAAATCAATTATCTCAAAATTGAAATCTCTTTAAAGGCTGTCGCGTACCGACATTAAAACCGGAACCATTTGTTCCATCCAATTGGAAATGCCAGTGTTCCATTTATGTTTTTTCATCAAAGCAATTTCGAGAATATTTCTTGCTTTAATTGCATCGGATTTAGTATAAAAACAATCAATCCATTTCTCATCAAGTTTCGACTCAGATTTAATTGTAATTCCACCATGATACCATGTGAGGCAACATGGAATGCCTTCAAATGTTATCGAACGGGCATCACGATCAACATGATCCTGGAAATATTTAGCATAAAATAAAATATTCTGTTTTATTCGCGATATTAATTCCAAATCAGTCTCAGGCTTTGAAGGTTTAATTCGCCATTGATTATACATAGCATGAAAGGGATTGTTTTTAGCATCAATATAACCCACTCCCTCACTGGTAAGTTTGAGCTTAGTAACTTTGCCAGCCTCAGTTCTTTTCAATAAAGAGTTCTCAGGAAGCGCACGGCTTATTGAGTATTCAGCAGACTTGCCGTCAGTGAATTTAGCAGTGAGTTGATTTCCTTTAAGACTGAATTTGCCGAATCGAATCTCTCCCCGGGGATTTTCCACGATTGTACTATCCGTTAAGAAGCAAAGACCAGGATAGTGTGGAGTTCCATTCTCGGTGCGATCAAAAAGATCCTTAGGTAATGGCGAATCTGCATCTTCAATTTCCCAATTTTGACAAACCAGTGTAAAAACCTCATCTCCTGTTTTGAGCCTTATATATTTTGCTGATTTGTCAACAGTCTCTTCCACGGCCTCATCACTTGTTTTTTTAGCAGTACAACTGCCAAGGATAACTGCAAGTATTAAGGCAGTAGAACAAATTGCTTTCATGGTTAAATTTGGTCAAAATTAAGGAACTGCAACTGTTTTTGCAAAGCAGCCAGGAAGCCTGGGTGTTTAAGATTTTTTGATGTGCTGAAGTTTGACTTAAAAAAAAATTATCTTCATGCCATGAGATATTGCCTCACTCTTATTGTTTTCTGCTTTGCCTTTACCGTTTCTGCACAAAAAAAAGCTGCACTTATCAATGGAAAAGTAATCGATGAAAATGATAACCCGATACCTAAAGTCTCGATTACGATCCTTGGCAGACAAACAGGAATAGTAAGTTCCGATTCAGGAACATTCCAGGTAAAAGTTCCTGCTGATAAAGCTTTTGCATTGGTATTTTCAGCTAGCGGTTACCGTAATGATCAAAAGAATTTTTATCTGAGTGAGGAAGAAGTAGAAACAATTATAGTAAAATTGGATAGAGGCGGCAAAGTGCTCGAGACTGTAATTATCACTGATGAGCGTGATAGAAAAGAAACGGGACTCACCCGCATTAATCCCAAAAATGCCATTACGCTGCCCAGTACAACAGGAGGTGTTGAAGGCCTGATTAAAATCCTTGTAGGAAGTAATAATGAACTCACTTCAAATTATAATGTACGTGGCGGAAATTATGACGAGAATCTTATCTATATAAATGATTTTGAAATTTTCAGGCCTTATCTAGTGAGAAGCGGGCAACAGGAAGGTCTAAGCTTCATCAACGCCGAACTTGCTAAAAACATCAGTTTTTATAATGGGGGTTTCCAGGCAAAGTATGGCGACAAGATGAGCAGCGTCCTTGATATACAATACAAGAAACCAAAAAATTTTGGTGGCTCTGCATACGTAAGTTTATTAGAACAAGGTTTTCATGTTGAAGGAAGTTCAGGAAAAGAGCGGTTTACCTACTTGTTTGGTGTTCGCAATCGGAGCAATCGTGATCTGTTAAGCAGCCAGGAAACGAAGGGCAGTTATGTGCCTTCTTCTGCAGACCTGCAGGGATTCATCACATACGCACTAAGCAATAAAGTGCAACTTGAGTTACTGGGAAATATTTCCAAAACAAAATTCTCACTAACACCTGAGTCTGCACAAAAATCTTCAGCGGTTTTCTCTCCACTTTTTACAGCCAATCTGGGGCTCGACATTTTTTTTGAGGGCCAGGAAAAAGATAGTTACACCACTAACATGCTTGGTTTAAGTGCAGTGCATCAACCCACAAAAAATCTTAGGCTGAAATGGATGCTCAGCAGGTTTAAAAATGAGGAAAAAGAAAACTTTGATATTCGGGGGGCATATCTTTTTGGTGAAAGGGATTTCGACAATTCAAAACCAACTTTTGGTCAAATCGTGAATCCACTGGGTGCCGGTGTTTTTCAGAATTTTGCGCGCAATAATCTTGGTATCGAAGTATGGAATGCATCACATAAAGGAAGCCTCGACAGGGGGAAGCATTTTGTACAATGGGGATTGAGCTTCGAACGCACAAGAATTGAGGATCGGTTGAATGAATGGGAATTCCAGGACAGCGCTGGTTATTCTCTCCCATTAAATCTGAATATTCTTCAATTAAATAAAGTGATAAAATCTTCTGCTGATCTTACTATACAAAAATTCAGTGGATACATACAGGATAATATCCGGCTGGGCGATAGTTCCAGGGATATTACATTGCAGGCCGGAATACGATACAATTATAATTCTCTGAATAAAGAATTTATCATCAGTCCAAGGATGCAACTGAGTTTTATTCCCAATTGGAAAAAAGATGTGGTCTTTAAAATTGCAGCAGGAGTGTATAATCAGCCACCGTTCTATCGTGAACTCAGGAACTATGAGGGTAAAGTAAACCCGAAACTGAAGAGCCAAAAGAGTTACCAGTTTGTAGCCGGAGTGGATTACAATTTTAAAAAAGGCAACAGGCCAATCAGGATGTCAACCGAAGCGTATTATAAAATTATGACTGATGTGGTTCCATACGATATCGACAATGTACGTATCAGGTATGCGGGGCTGAATAATGCCAAAGCTTATGCTACCGGGATTGAGGCACGCTTGTTCAGTGAACTTGTAGAAGGAGCAGAAAGTTGGCTAAGTATCGGCATAATGAAAACCAAAGAAGACCTGGACAATGATCATTATTTCAAATATAAAAATGCAGCGGGAGAATTCATTACGGCAAAGAGCCTGGACCAGGTGCCAAAAGATAGTGTACGCTTTAACGTTGGGCACATCCGCCGGCCAAGCGACAGGCTGTTTACACTTGGTTTATTTCTACAGGATTATCTCAGCACGAATAAAAATTTCAGGGTACACCTCAACATGCTCTATGGCAGTAATATGAGTTACAATATTCCTAACAGCATCCGCTATCGCAACGCTTTAATTATTGAACCCTACATCAGGATTGATATAGGCTTCAGTGCTTTATTACTGAGTGAACGATCTCTTCGCCGCAGCCACAGCCCGTTCCGGGGTTTTGATAATATCTGGGCAAGCCTTGAAGTATTCAACCTCATCGACAGGCCAAATACAATCTCTTATCAACTGATAAAAGATTTTGCAAATAATATCTTCAGCATCCCCAACAGGCTAACTCCCAGGTTGATTAATTTTAAATTGTTAGCGAGGTTTTGAAGTTTAGTAGGCAGTGGCAGTGGCAGTGGGCAGTAGTAGTTGGCAGTAGCAGTAGCAGTAGCAGTTGGCAGTTAAGGTTGGGGATTATTATAAATTGCTGCACTTACTATTTCTAATGCTACTTCATATTACTGTTACAACTAATTGCCACTGCCAACTGCCACTGCTACTGCCACTGCCACTGCTACTGCTACTACTACTTCCACTGCTACTGCCCACTCCTTCCCCCCTCACATATAATGCAAATTTTAACTTTATTAACTCTCTGTGAATAAGTAAATTTACATGGTATCGATTTCTAATATTAATATTGGTAAGAACGATGAGGGAATGACCCTGCCAAATTACAGGGATTTGTGAATCACTTAAAAGCTAAATATTGACTGAAACTATCATTAACCTTGAAACCGTTAACCCAATCGAATTTTTTGGTGTAAACAATGGAAAACTGGACATCTTAAAAAAGAAATTTCCCTTGCTAAAAATCCTAAGCAGGGGCACCCAGATAAAATTGAGCGGCGCTCCCGAACAGATCGAAGAAGCAAAAGAAAAAATTGGTCTTGTAGTGCAATATCTTCAACGTAATGGCCATATGAGTGAAAATTATTTTGAACAGGTACTCGGTGGAGATGACGAGAAAGCAGTGGATAATTTCCAGGAAAGAAATCCAAATGATATTCTTGTTTTCGGCCCTAACGGTAAAACCGTAAGGGCACGTACGCTTAACCAGAAAAAAATGGTTCAGCTTATTGATAAGAATGATATCATGTTTGCTATCGGGCCCGCAGGTACGGGTAAAACTTATACTGCTGTAGCACTCGCAGTAAGGGCATTGAAAAATAAACTGGTCAAGAAAATTATTCTTACCAGGCCTGCGGTGGAAGCAGGTGAAAACCTTGGCTTTCTTCCCGGCGATCTAAAAGAAAAAATAGATCCATACCTTAGACCCCTGTATGATGCACTTGATGACATGATTCCTGCTGATAAACTGGGATATTATATGACTACACGCACGATTGAGATCGCTCCTTTAGCGTATATGCGTGGTCGTACTCTCGATAATGCATTTATCATCCTGGATGAAGCTCAAAACGCTACCGATCTCCAGTTAAAAATGTTCCTGACGCGTATAGGATCAAATGCAAAAGCAATCATCAATGGAGATACGACGCAGATCGATCTTCCACCGAAAATAAAAAGTGGTCTTGAAAAATCAGTTCGTATCCTGCAAAATATTGAAGGCATAGCGCATATCACATTGGATGAGGAAGACGTTGTACGGCATAAACTGGTAAAAGCAATAATCCGTGCATACGATAAAGAAAAAACCAAAGAAATGGAAGAACAGAGATGATCTTCATGCATAAATTTTTATTTTTTAAGAGGTGGCTTTCAGGCTGCCTCTTAGTTTTTATAACAGCCTGCCAAACTGTGCCGAATCATAATCAAATTTCAGTTACCTCAGCTGATTCATTGAAAGAGAAAAATAGAAAATCCGGGGCTCATAAAATGATTGCTCAATCAAAGACATTAATCAGGCAGGGCGATATGATTGTAAGAACCGGCAATGATTTTACAAGCGACCAATTGCGAAAATTTTCCCAGGCAGATCAAACTTTTTCTCATTGCGGAATTGCCAGCATTGAAAATGATACCGTCTTCGTATATCATGCGCTGGGTGGAGAATGGAATCCGGATCAGAAACTTCGGAGAGATCCCCTTGAATCTTTTTGCAATGCAGAAGGAAACAGGGGTTTTGGCATTTTTGAATTCAAACTGGAAAAGATTCAACAATTCCAACTCGATAGCATTATTAAGTCGTGGTACAGGAAAGGGCTGATGTTTGATATGGACTTCAAACTTGAGACTGATGACCGCTTATACTGCTCAGAATTTGTTTGCAAAGCTATTAGCAATGCAAGTATTGGAGCAATATCCTTCAAAACTACCCGGATAAAAGATTTCAGTTTTTATGCCGTCGACAATCTCATCCTTAACGAACACTGTTTCGAGAAAAAGCGATATCTATTCGAATAATTTCAAGTCATTTCCTACTGCTTTCCCGAAATAACTTATACATTTGTGCCACTAAAAACACAAAACTAAGTAATTATGAAAAAAATGATAATGGCTATTGCATTTGCATCATGCATCTTCGCAATTGGTTGTAACAAAGGTGGTGGCGATCCCAAAGCAGTGCTGATAAGTTTTTTTGAAGCCATGGGTAAAAAAGATATCGATGGTGCAAAAAAATATGCTACCAAAGAGAGTGCTGCAATGCTTGATTTTGCCAAAATGGGTATGATGAATAAAGAAGTAAATCAGAAAGATGATGATTTTAATAAAGACAATATGGAATTTGGCGAAGCCAAAATCGATGGTGATAAAGCAACTGTTCCGGTAAAAGATAAAAAATCAGGCCAGGCTACAAATTTTACTTTGAAGAAAGAAGATGGTGCATGGAAAGTTGCTTTTGACAAATCCAGTATTATGGAAATGGCAGGAGACAAAATGAAAGAAAGTGGAATGGATATGAACAAAGGAATGGAAGATCTCAAGAATATGACTGATTCGATGGGGAATATGAAAATCCCAACCGAGGAAGACACCAAAATGATGACAGATTCAAGTAATTAATAAAAGATCTTCAATCAGCCTTCATGCTAATGAAGATCGATAGAAAAGCATCTCTGGAAATGAGATGCTTTTCTATTTAAGGCAGAAGATGAGTACCTTAGAAAAATAAAATTACGTATGATTTCAAGAATGACATTTGCATTGATCACTTGCCTTTTAATGGCTTCCTGCACAACGAATGATCAGAAAAGGCCCGACGATGCTATTGGTGTAGGCAGGGAATTTATTGATGCCTCCTTAAAAGGCAATTATGATGAGGCCAAAAAATATCTGC
>JBKJPO010000084.1:0-4311 GCA_046595095.1 Chitinophagaceae bacterium | reverse complement strand
GTAAATGGAGATGGCATTTTGGACCTGGTAACGCCAACAAGTGAAGATGCCTCTTATGGTGGTTTGCTTGATGGAAGGCTTGTTTACCAGTGGGATGCATTTGATCCCTTATCTCCAAATTTTGGAAAAGCAACGCCATGGCTACCCGCTAAAAATGGTCCCGGCACTTTCTTTCAAACTGCCGTTTCTTCAAATCATAGCATTACCATGGGTGGTAGTTCCGATGTCGGGTCTTTCAAATTAGGATACACACGCACAGATGATAAAGGAATTCTTCCAAACAGTAAGATCAGTAAGAACCTGATCAATTTTGGTGCAACATACAACCTCGCACCTAAGCTAACCGCAGGTGCTTCTATAAATTTTTCCGGCATCGATGGAAGAGGCCGGTATGGTACAGGTTATGATGACAAAAACCTGATGGGAAATTTCAGGCAGTGGTGGCAGGTAAATGTCGACATCAAAGACCAGGAAGCTGCATATCAGCGCCAAAAAAGAAATGTGACCTGGAACTGGGCGGATCCGAGCGATCTTACTCCAATATACTGGGATAATCCTTATTTTACCCGGTTCGAAAATTTCGAAACAGATACCCGTACCAGGTATTTCGGAAATGTCAATATGAATTACAAGGCCCTTTCCTGGCTCAATATCCTTGGGAGGATATCACATGATACCTATACAGACTTACAGGAAGAGCGCCAGTCATTTGGAAGCGTAACAACTTCTTCATATACCAGGCACAACCGTAGTGTGGCAGAAACAAATTATGACCTGTTGCTAAGTATGGATAAAGCCTTATCAACAGACTTTAACCTGAGAGGCCTACTGGGCACTAACGTGCGTATTGAGCGCAGACAACTAATTTCAGCTACAACAAACGGCGGGCTTGTGCAAAACAGGATTTATGCGCTTTCAAACTCTAAGAATCCTATTAATGCTCCATTTGAAGTGGATGCTCACCGCCAGGTATGGGGCAACTTTGCAGGTGCTACTCTTTCATGGAGAGATATGCTAACGCTTGATGCTACTATGCGCAACGACAGATCATCTACATTACCGAAAGGTAAAAATAGTTATTGGTACCCATCTGTTTCAATGAGCTATGCATTTTCCAAGGCTATACCAGCTGCAACATGGTTGAGTTATGGCAAACTGAGAGTAAATTATGCCCAGGTTGGTAACGATGCTCCACCATATTCACTTGAAGATGCTTATGTTGCTGGGTCACCATTCGGCTCAAATTCTATAGGTTCAGTTGCTGGTACTAAAGCAAATCCAGATTTAAAACCTGAGCGTACACAAAGTTATGAATTAGGCCTGGAAGCTTCTTTCTTCCAAAATCGTGTTGGCTTTGACGTTTCTTACTATAATGCCAAAACATTTGACCAGATCTTTCCAGTTGATATCTCAACCGCAACAGGTTATAATTCTCGTTTCCTGAATGCAGGAAATGTACGCAATAAAGGTGTTGAACTTTCCATGTATGGTACGCCAATACAAACGAAGAATTTTTCATGGACACTTAATTTAAACTGGACAAGAAATCGTAACCTGGTTGAAGAATTGTACCCGGGTATTGATGTTATCACTCTCGGTACTTTCCAGGGTGGAGTTTCCCTTAATGCTGCACTGGGTCAACCCTACGGCATCATCCGTGGACAAGATTACGTCTACACCAATGGACAACGCACAGTTGGAGCAAACGGACGCTATCTCAGGACACCTGAATCGAATAAAAATATAGGAAATACGAACCCTGACTGGATAGCTGGGATTAATAATTCAGTCAAATATAAAAACCTTTCCCTAAGCTGGCTTATCGATTGGCGTAAAGGGGGTGACTTATTCTCACTTGACCTGTATTATGGCCTTGCTACAGGGTCTTATCCTGAATCAGCAGGTAAGAATGACCTGGGTAATCCTTCACGCAATACAATTGCAAATGGTGGTGGTATTATCCACCCCGGCGTAAAACAAGATGGCAAACCTAATGATATCCGGGTAAGCAATACAAATTATGGATCTTATGGCTATGCAAGGAACCCGGCAGCTGGATTTGTTTATGATGCCAGCTATGTAAAACTGAGGGAAACGGTTTTAACATATTCATTTCCAAAATCTTTTGTTAATAGCCTAAAAGCATTTAAAGGAGTTGATCTATCCCTGATCGGTAGGAATTTGTGGATCATTCACAAAAATCTTCCTTATGCCGATCCTGAAGAAAATCTCGGTTCCGGCAACTTGCAAGGCTACCAAAGCGGTGCTTACCCGAGTACACGTTCAATTGCATTTAATCTAAAATTCAGATTCTAAAAGAAAATTATTTATGAAAAAAATATTAATAACACTCATGGTACCATTGCTGATGCTGGTAGCATGTAAGAAGGATCTAACGAGCGTAAATGTTGATCCAAAGAGCCCGTTGCAATACCCTGCAACGGCATTCTTTACCGGTGCACAAAAAAATCTGGCGGATCTGTTGTCATCGACGAATGTGAATACAAATATCTTTAGACTTATAGTTCAATATTGGACAGAGACAACTTATACCGATGAAAGCAATTTTGATCTTGGTACAAGGCAGATCCCAAGGCAGGTATGGAATGGTCTTTATCGTGATGTGATCCGCGACTTCAGGGAAGCAAAGACTTTGATACCTACAGAGTTGATGAACGCTACTCCAACTGCAGACGCAATGATAAAAAAGAATGACCTCGCTATTACGGAAATCATGGAGATCTATACCTGGTTTTATGCGGTAACAACATTTGGCAATATTCCTTACTCCGAAGCCATGGATGCAAGCAAAACCCAGCCAAAGTACGATGATCAGAAAACCATATATTATGATCTCCTCACCAGGCTCGATGCAGCAATTGCCAAGCTTGATGTAAATGGAGATAGTTTCGGTGATGCTGATATTATTTTTGGTGGTGATGTAGGGGCATGGAAAAAATTTGCAAACTCATTCAAATTAAAAATGGGGATGACTATTGCTGATTTTGATAATGCCAAAGCAAAAGCCGTTGTTGAATCTGCAGTTGCAGGTGGAGTATTTACTTCTAATGCAGATAATGCCGAATTCCATTATCTTTCTGCACCTCCTAATACGAATCCAGTATGGGTTGACCTGATACAGAGTGGTAGAAAGGACTTTGTTGTTACAAGCACATTCATAAACAAATTGAAGGCACTGAGCGATCCCAGGCTTAATGATTTCGCAACATTTAATGCGACAGGTACAGATTTTTCAGGCGGTATACCGGGAGCAAGCAATAATTATGCAACGTTTTCAAAGCCCGGGGCATTTTTTACGCAGCCTGACTTAACACACATCTTTATGGGTTATGATGAAGTTAAATTCTTTCTGGCAGAAGCAGTGGAAAGAGGTTATTCTGTCGGGGGTACCGCACTCGGGCATTATAATAATGCAATAACTGCTTCAATTCAATACTATGGAGGCACAGCTGCAGAAGCTACTGCTTACCTGGCCATGCCGGCGGTAAACTACCTAACGGCTACGGGTACCTACAAACAAAAGATCGGCGAACAGAAATGGATCGCGTTATACAACCGCGGCTGGGATGAGTGGATTGAATGGAGAAGGCTTGACTTCCCTGTACTGGTGAAACCACCAACTGCATTGTCTGTTATCCCTCTTCGCTATACCTATCCAGTTCCTGAGCAGAATCTTAATAATGCAAACTATGCTGCAGCATCCACTGCAATAGGTGGCGACGCTGTAACTACAAAATTGTTCTGGGACAAGAATTAATTGGATATATTTCTCTAAATAATAAGCCGCCTGTTAAAAGGCGGCTTATTATTTTGGACCCGGTTCAAACAATTATCGATCGAAGAAAATAGTCCGGAGTAAGATAAAGTAAAGTTCCAGAATTATACGAATCCTTCTTTTCGAATTAGCTTTGATGCCTGGAGAATTTCGCAAATTCAATCACTTGATTCCCTGGATTAGAAATGTCGCCCCTACTCATTGATCTTTAAAAAACATCCCATAACCCCTTCATTATTTTTGACTCTCCCCTTTATGCTGCAGATTTCATTCATTTTTTATCTTTTTTAGAATTTTAAACAAGAACCTCTATTCACCCTTCTTGGAAGTTTTGAACTATTTTCAATATATGTTTATGACTCGATTTCATCAATTTGACAAATATGTTGTCATTTCACTGTCTATATTGCTTTTATACAATAAAAATATGTTAGATGGCAAGTAAAATTTTATTCGAAAAATCTTTTATTTAACAATAACGAGGTTAAGTTATTGATTTTCAGTAGAATTTCTAT
>JBKJPO010000490.1:0-5749 GCA_046595095.1 Chitinophagaceae bacterium | reverse complement strand
GTTTCAACACCAAAAAAATCATCTTTTCTTAGATGTTTATCCCTGGATGCATTTTCTGTGTTGATTGTACCAGCATCGATTGATACTTTAAACGATGAAGCGCTAAGATCTGCTTTGTCAAAAATAATATCACCTTTTACGCCAGTAAAAGAACCCTTTGTTTCCATGCCATGTGCATTGAGAGAGAATTTTACCATTGCGCTGCTGCTGTCTATCTTCCAGTTCAGAACCGACTGGTAAGTAAATGCGGTTAATGCAAAGGTTAGGACGATGAAAGATAAAAATAGGAACGTTTTTTTCATGTTTTTTTTATGATTAACTATTAAATAATTTCTGTAAACCGTTTTCAATTGAGGACTCATGATCGAGGAGCCATTTTTTTCGCCAAAGATCACCGCCATAGCCGGTGAGATCACCGTTTGATCCAATCACCCGGTGACATGGAACAATAATACAGATACTATTGTTGCCATTAGTTGTGCCTACTGCACGGATCGCTTTTATATTGCCGATTCTTTTAGATAATTCCTTGTAGGATATTGTTCTGCCAAAAGGAATATCAAGTAATTTATTCCAAACTGATTTCTGGAATTCTGTACCCTGCTGAGAGAGTGGGAGGTCAAAGACTTTTCTTTTACCTGCAAAATATTCATCCAGTTGCTCAAAGCATTTTATTAAAACCATTGTAGATGGGGCTTCAAATACAATATCTTTTTCCTGCACCTTCTCCCCTTTTTGAGAATTGGCGAATAATATCGCACTCACTGCACCGGCGGTTTCATGAAGGATCAAAGTTCCAACAGGAGATTTGTAATATGCTGTTGAGTCTGGCAAGAGCGAATTTTCGGGATAAAAATACGATGCAATTCGTGATGTGTTGGAAGATTAACAGGAGGTTACAAAAGTTCAGATGATTGAACTTTGATCAAAGTGATTTCTATGCTTCATTAGATAAGCCTGGATCATATTCTCAATACTAATGCTAATCATATAAATCGCTTTAATGACAGTTCAGAAAGATTACCCAATTCTCATCCCGTTTTCTACCTCTCTTTCCGGCTGCAATAAAACAACATCACCCTTACCGTTATATACACCGAGGACAAGACATTCGCTCATAAACCCGGCGATATTTTTTGGTGCAAAATTAACTACCGCTATTACCTGCTTGCCTACAAGATTATCCTTGTTGTACAATGTGGTTATTTGGGCGGATGAATTTTTGATGCCCAGGATCCCAAAATCGATCCTTAACTGGAAAGCCGGTTTTTTTGCCCTGGCAAAATCATTTACCTCAATGATGGTACCCGTCCGAATATCCGCTTTTTCAAAATCTTCCCATTGCAACATATTATTATCTTTAAAGTAAAATCATTTTAAATAGTAAAGATAATCATGACAGTAGAAATCATTCGTGCAGAAATAGAAAATGTAAAGGCTGTAGCAAAATTATTCGATGAGTACCGCAGATGGTATCACCAGGAAGGAGATCTTGAAGCGGCAGAAAACTTTGTTCGGGAAAGAATCGCAAATCGTGAATCGGTAATCTTCCTGGCATTCATCGATGGAAAACCTGCGGGGTTTACCCAGCTTTACCCGGTTTTTTCTTCAGTGCAAATGGGAACCGCCTGGTTACTCAATGATCTTTATATTGCTGAACATGCAAGAAAACGGGGTATTGCTACGGCCATACTCGACAAAGCAAAGCAACACGGGATTGATTCTGGTGCTAAATTCCTGATGCTCCAGACCGGAACTGATAATACAGGTGCTCAAAAATTATATGAGAAAAATCAATGGGAAAAAGCGGGAGACTTTATCTACCAATTGCCTCTGATTTAGTTGAATTAACTGATTGAATGATTCACGAATGAATAATCGGTGCAATCAGCATAATTAGTAAATCAGTTGTATTCAGTCGTCGATGAGGTTTGCTAAAAATAGCAGGTCTTTCTGCTTATAATTTGTTTTATCTGTATCATAGCATTTGCTCAGTTCCTCGAGCAGAAATTGTATGATTCTTTTATTATTCATTTGCTTGAAATAACTGGGCGTAGGAGGTACGGAAATTCGCTTGAAATAATTCTCGACATCTTTATGCGTGTACACCTGTCCGTTAAGCGGGTCAATATAGAAATTCACTTTGTTGCCCGGCTCGCCTGCCGGATTAGGTGAATCGTATTGCAGATCAAAATAACCGAGAATAAATTGTCTTGGAATATTGATCGCCCGCACTGGGATATCCAACAATTCGCAGACAATGAGGTATAAAATACCGTTTGTGATTGCATTACCTTTTTTCTGGTCGATTACCTTATGGATAAAAAAATCATCCGGCAGGTCGTATGCAATTTCGGTGCCTTTTAATTTGTAGTAATTATAAAGTATTCCAGATACTACATTCACCTGTTCGAGCGGAGTTAGATAACTATTGAGTTCCAGCCAGATATTCCTGCGAATTTTTTCGAGTTCCTGTAAAGTTGAATTGTAATTTAATTCCGGATAATGATATTTAGCCACAAGCATACCGCCCTGCAAAAGATCGCTCGCTCCATTTTTCCAATGGATGAAATCTTCAGTAAGGTCCCTGAAATGCAGTCGGTGAATGATAAGTTCAATGCGCTCCTGGATTACTTCCTCCGGTGTGCTTTCCCATAAATGTTCAAGATTTGGAATAATGCCGCGACCAAGTGAAACGATCCTCTCGCTAACGGAATTGAACACTTCTTCATCCGGGTCATCGATTAGGTGAAACAGCGCAGATATTTCTTTACTTTCTTGCATGTTCAACTTGTGGTGTGCCTGACTTTATAAAACAAAGGGTTTTTCATTTAACGAATCCTCTCCTCAATTATTACATAATAAATATCGTAATCAAATATAATTACCGGTAGTTAACTTTTCCACATATGCACAAGTTAAAATTACATGCAATTAATTTTTACCCCTGATCAACTCACCAATCTCTGCATCTATGGAGAGTTGTGATGCCATTAATTTTTCAAATGCTGCTTTATCAGTTTGTGATTTGAAAACTCGTTTTGGAATGATCAAGGCCTCGGCGCTATTGCGAAACAGGTAATAATAATCTTTTGTTTCCTGTTTTTTGATAAAGGCTTTCCACGTTGACTGGAAGAGGTTAAATTCATCCCTGGTGGTAATACCGTATTCATCAGCCTGGACAGTAGTTTCCAGGAATATTGAAGCATTTTGCGGATCTTCTGCAAACTTATCTGCCTCCCTGATGAGCCGGATGGTATTTGTAATAAACAAGCCCAGCGTACTTACTAATGTGTAGCCGATCAATGCATATGTGATAATCCCCCCGGGCTTAAGTAAATTAAAATAAAGCATCACCGCGATCAATCCTGCAAATATCAATACCTGTTTTCCATAATATAATAATCTGCTGCGTTTCTTTTCCGGAGACGACCAGGTAACATAGGCATAATAATTCCTGTAATCTTCCTGCGTAAGTGAGTAGGTGATGGTTATCATAAGTTTTGAATTATGAGTTATGAGTTATGAATTTAGAAAATGAACATTCAGAAAACTCATAACTCATAACTCATAACTCTTTTCATTTCTTCTTTCTCCTCGCCACTTTTTTTGGAGGGTTAGCCTTAAGTTCTTCAATGGTTTTCTGAACTTCTTCAATGCCCAGGTCCGCAGCGCGGTCCTGTTGTTCTTTGCTTAGTTTGAAATTTCTTAAACCTTGTTTTATATACGCACCATACGGTCCTTTGAGGATCTGAATCTTTTCTTTTTCAAATATTTTAATGGTCCGTTCGTCTTTCGCTTTTCGTTTTTCTGCAATCATTGGGGCAACTTCTTCCAGCTCAATTGTGTAAGGATCCATTTCTTTATTTAGCGAATAAAACTTTTTAAAATGTGATGCATAAGGGCCAAATCGGCCAATACTTACCTGTACGTCTTCACCCTCAAATTTGCCCAGGTTTCGTGGCAATTTGAATAAATCCATTGCTTCTTCAAGATTGATGGTTTCAATGCTTTGATTGGCTTTGAGCTTGGCAAACTTTGGTTTCTCTTCATCTTCATCTTTAGGATTTATCTGCGCACCAATCTGTACCATCGGGCCATAACGCCCCATTCTTGCAATCACCGGTTTGCCGCTTACCGGATCTATACCAAGTTCACGCTCACCTTTAGCACGGTCTGCTGTTTCAAGTGTATGTTCAACATCTTTATGGAAAGGACTATAAAAATCCTGAACCATATGACTCCATTGCATTTTGCCTTCAGCTATCTTGTCGAATTCTTCTTCAATGCTTGCTGTAAATGAATAATCCATCACTGCTACGAAATGCTGGCTAAGAAAATCCGTCACCACATTTCCAAGATCTGTAGGAAAGAGTTTTGATTTTTCGGCACCGGTATTTTCCTGAACAGTTTTCTTTTCTATCGTATCTCTAAGGGTGAGTATTCGCACATCTCTTTTTACTCCTTCTTTGTCACGCTTCTCAACATAAGTTCGCTTAATGATCGTACTGATAGTTGGAGCATAAGTACTTGGCCTTCCTATTCCAAGTTCCTCCAGCTTTTTTACCAGGGAGGCTTCAGTATAACGGGAAGCCGGACGCGAAAATCTTTCTATCGCTGTCATTTCGATAAAGGATAATTCCTGGCCGATGCTGAGTTTAGGCAGACGACTTTCTTTTTGATCCTGGTCTGTTTCTTCTTCATCATCATCATCGCTGCTTTCCATGTATACTTTAAGAAAACCATCAAACTTTATTACCTCGCCTGATGCAGTAAGCTCCTGGTTATTTGTACTGATATTGATCTTTGCAATTGTTTTTTCCAGTTCAGCATCACTCATCTGGGTGGCAATAGTTCTTTTCCAAATCAGTTCATACAAACGTTTTGTTTCTGCATCTTCAATGGTCTGATCTGACATATACGTTGGCCTGATTGCTTCATGAGCCTCTTGTGCAGCTTCATTTTTATTTTTATATTTCCTGTTTTGCAGGTATTTATCACCATAGCTGGTTTTTATCTGCAGGCTGATATCCTCTAATGCTGTTTCACTTATATTCACACTATCAGTTCGCATGTAACTAATCTTACCACTCTCGTAAAGTTTTTGAGCAAGGATCATGGTTTTACTAACGCCATAGCCAAGTTTACGACTTGCTTCCTGTTGCAGGGTAGATGTTGTAAAAGGAGCTGCCGGTGTTTTTTTGCCGGGTTTTACCTGGATATCTTTTACAGTATAATTAGCACCGATACAACTCTGTAAAAATTTTTCTGCATCGCCTTCTGCATTAAATTTATTTCCTTCTGCTTTAAATTCGATGGTTCTGTTATTGAGATCAGTTGCTGCTAATTGCACTTCAATCTTAAAATGGCCCTGGGATTTGAATTGATAAACTTCGCGTTCTTTTTCAACGATCAATCTTACAGCAACACTTTGCACCCTGCCTGCGCTCAGGCTTCGCTGCATGCCAATTTTTTTCCAAAGTACCGGCGATAATTCGAAGCCCACAATGCGATCCACTATTCTGCGTGCCTGTTGTGCATTCACAAGGTTCATATCAATTATCCGTGGATTCTGAACAGCTTTTTGAATCGCGGGCTTGGTGATCTCGTGAAAAACAATTCGCTTTGTCTTGGCGGGATCGAGTCCAAGAACTTCGGCAAGATGCCAGCTGATACTTTCTCCTTCGCGGTCTTCATCAGATGCAAGCCATACCTCATCTGATTTTTTTGCATGTTGTTTCAGATCTTT
>JBKJPO010000469.1:0-5373 GCA_046595095.1 Chitinophagaceae bacterium | reverse complement strand
ATGCAAATCAACTTAAACAAAACCTGGGAGTAGTTGAGATCTACTTTCTTCCAGCAACAATGAAGGAAGTAAAAATTACATCAACCAGGTCTTTGTTGAATGCTTCAATCGACAGGAAAGTATATGATGTTAGTAAAAACATCATGGCTCAAAGCGGAACCGTGAGTGACTTATTGAAAAATGTGCCATCGGTAGAAGTGGATATTGAAGGGCAGGTTAGTTTGCGGGGATCGCAGTCTGTACTGATCCTCATTAATGGAAAACCATCTCCGCTCATGGGAAGATCACGTGCTGATGCATTGCAACAAATCCCGGCCAATACAATAGAACGAATTGAGGTGATCACAAATCCTTCTGCAAGATTTAAACCCGATGGCAGCAGTGGAATAATAAATATTGTTCTCAAAAAAAATACCCGGGCCGGATACAATGGAACGATATCGGGTAATATCAGTAATAATTCCCGTTCCAGTGCTGCAATAAGTTTAAATTATAAGCCCGGTAAAATTAATCTTTACAGTAATTACAACGTTAGACAGGATAACCGGGTGCGCAAAAACGAGGTGGACAGAACATATTTTGATTCGCTCCGGCGTACTGAAAGTTTATATAAAGAATTTGGCGAATCCCATGGAAGGCCGCTCACTCACGTAGCTACTCTTGGTGCTGAATACAATTCAAATGAACATAATACTTTTGGAATTTCTGGAAATATCGTAAGGCGTAAGTTTGTGAAACAAGAATTCCTAAAACGATTCGCCTATAATCCCTCCGGTTTACTAACGGGCTCTAATGAACGATTAAGAAATGATCCGGAATTTGAGCATGAACACGATATTACAGCATCATGGCAGCATAATTTTCCAAAGGAAGATCATGAGCTATCGATGGAATTAAATGTATCCCGATCCACTGAACAAGAGGATAATCATTACATCAATATGTTTCATATACCTGCGGCCCGTTCTTCATACGAGAACACTTTGATTCACCTTGATGATAAACAGCAGCAATTTTCCGTTGACTACACAAAACCAGTTTCTGAAGATTCAAAGATCGAAACCGGATACCTGGGTTCATTTCTTCAGCAGGACCTCGATTTTTTTGCAGAATACCTGGACACAACATTGTTGAAATTTGTAAAAGACCCCGGCAGGTCAAACCTTTTTTTATATAACGAGGCTGTACACGCGATTTATTTTACTTATCAGCGTAGCTATGAAAAATTTGGTTACGTTGCAGGCCTGCGACTCGAGCAAGCCTTTGTGAAAGGAAACCTGGTAACAAAGGATTCATTGATTGATAATAATTATTTCAAGGCCTACCCTACTCTTCATCTTTCTTATCAACTAAAAACCGGAGAGCTTCAATTAAATTACAGTCGCCGTGTAAATCGTCCCGAAGGCGATGACCTCAACCCTTTTCCTGAATACCGGGACCCGCGCAATTTACAGGCGGGTAATCCAAAACTTTTACCCGAGCTCACTCATTCCGTTGAGTTTGGTTACAAATGGCAGAACAAGAATTTCTCTTTTATTCCCAGCCTTTATTTCAGGTACAGGAAAGATGGTTTTACGAGTGTTACAATACCGCTGAATGATTCTACACTATTAACTTCATTACAAAATTTATCTACGGATAAATCAACAGGCCTTGAACTAATATTTTCTGCGAAGGCGGGTAGTCTTTTCAATAGTAACCTCAGTGCTAATTTCTTCTACAACCAGATCGATGCTTCTGAAATCGGTTACAGCGATAAGATGTCGATTCTTTCTTTCAGCACTAATTTCAATGCAATTTTCAGCATTTCAAAAACTACAATGGCCCAGTTGAGCAGCAATTACCGCTCTGCACGTTTGACACCACAGGGAAAACAATTCCCTTCTTTTGTTTTAAATGCAGGCTTCCGACAGGATTTATTTAAGAAAAAAATGTCTGTGATCTTAACGGCCTCGGATATTCTAAAAACGCTTGAACAAAAAAGCAGGATTAACACACCGTATTTTAAACAATTTGCAATAGGTCGCAGAGATGCCCGGATCCTTTATCTTGGTTTGAGTTACCGGTTTGGTAAATTGGTAAAAAAGACTGAGGAAAAATTACAGTTCGATAATAATATGTAAGCGATTCGTGTAGAGATTGCTTGCAGCTATCTCTTTTGAATTTGGCATTGAGATAGCTGCAAGCAATCTCTACTTACAAGTTAACAAAATTTCCAGTTGCATGGAGATAGCTGCAAGCAATCTCTACATATAGGTTAACAAAATTTTCATTCATTTGCATTGAGATAGCTGCAAGCAATCTCTTTCGATTTTGGCATTGAGATAGCTGCAAGCAATCTCTACATACTGGTTAACAAAATTTTCATTCAGTTGCATTGAGATAGCTGCAAGCAATCTCTACTTCAGGTTAGCAAAATTTTCCTTCAGTTGCATGGAGAGAGCTGCACGCAATCTCTTTTGATTTCGGCATTGAGATAGCTGCAAGCAATCTCTACTTAGCTTAGGCCCTACTCATTTTTCATTAAACATTAACCATTACCTTCGTTTTTATGCGCGCCATGCTTACCATATTAGCAAGTTCACTCAGATTAACTTTACAAGAGCTTAAGGTAAATAAGCTGCGCACTTCCCTCTCACTAATCGGCATTTCTTTTGGCATTTTCTGCATCATTGGTGTGCTTGCCACAGTAAACAGTCTTGAAAAAAATATCCAGAATGAAATCAAAGGCCTGGGAGCAAATACAATCTATATTGATAAATGGGATTATAGTGGTGGCCCGGATTATCCCTGGTGGAAATTTGTGAATCGTCCTGTTCCTATGTATAAAGAAATTGGTTACATTAAAGAACGCAGCCAGCTAACAAGTGATGTTGCATTTAATATAAACAATTCTGACGATGTAGAATATCAAAGCACCGTATTACAGGGTGTAACCATCTATGGTGTAAGCGAAGAGCAGAATCAGATTCAGCCTATAACTATTGCATATGGAAGATATATTTCTTCCTCTGAATTTGCTTCCGGCACCAATGTCGGCATTATTGGTTATGACAATGCTGAAGATCTTTTTGGTAAAGTGGAAAGAGCAATAGGTAAAGAAGTAAAAGTGAATGGACGCAAGACCAGGATTATCGGGGTAATAAAAAAGATAGGGCAGAATTTTGTTGGCTGGAATTACGACAGATCCATAATGATGTCTTATAATTATTGCAGGCAAATATTTATAGAGAAATATTCAAACCCGTTCATAATGGTCAAGGGAAAAGAAGGGGTGAGTACAATGGCACTTTCAGATGAGTTGCGCGGTATCATGCGCTCGATTAGGAAATTAAGTCCAACCGAAGAAGATGATTTCAGCCTCAATGATGTAAATGCTTTCAGCGATGAGGTGAGTAAATTATTTGTGAGCATAAATATTGGTGGCTGGGCGATAGGCTTACTGAGCCTGGTTGTTGGCGCCTTTGGTATAGCAAACATTATGTTTGTAACAGTTAAAGAACGCACTGCAATGATTGGCCTCAAGAAAGCAATTGGTGCCAGGCGTTCGAGTATACTTATGGAATTCCTTATAGAAGCGGCACTGATCTGTATCATGGGCGGTTTGATCGGAATCTTCCTCGTATGGATTCTAACGATTGTGTTTAGTGCACTCTTCGATTTCCCAGTATTCATCTCTCCCGGAATTCTAACTCTTGCAATTTCCATTTGTATTACTATCGGTATTCTTGCAGGAATTATACCTGCTTCGATCGCATCAAAACTTGATCCTGTTGTAGCTATCAGAAGTAAATAAATTTTTAATTATTAACCGGCCTTGAGTACAATACTTGCAATAGAGTCTTCCTGTGATGACACCGCAGCTTCAGTTTGCCGCGATGGCAAGATCCTCACAAATTATATCGCAACACAGGATGTGCATATACAATATGGTGGTGTGGTTCCTGAACTCGCATCCCGGGAACACATGAAAAATATTGTGCCTGTTGTGCATACTGCATTGATTAATGCCGGCTGTACAATCCTGGATATTGATGCTATTGCGTTTACACAAGCTCCCGGACTTATCGGGTCATTGCTCGTAGGGACGCAGTTTGCAAAATCCCTGTCGCTGGCGCTGGATAAACCACTAATAGCGGTACATCATATGGAAGCTCATGTATTGGCAAATCTTATCCCTGATGTTAAACCTGCTTTTCCATTTCTCTGTCTTACAGTAAGTGGAGGGCATACGCAGATTGTATTATGCCGCTCCGCATCGGGTATGAAAATAATTGGTGAAACAGTTGATGATGCTGCTGGTGAAGCTTTTGACAAATCTGCTAAACTTCTCGGACTACCCTACCCCGGTGGTCCATTGATTGATAAATACGCGACTAACGGTAATCATAAACGCTTTCAGTTTCCGGAACCCCAGGTACCCGGACTTGATTTCAGCTTCAGCGGCTTGAAAACATCGATCATGTATTTTATCAGGGATGAAGTTAAAAAGGATCCCGGGTTTGTTAAAAAAAACCTTAAGGATATCTGCGCAAGTATCCAATCAAGAATCGTATCCATCCTTATTAACAAACTCATCAGTGCAGCAGAGACAACAGGAATAAAGGATGTATGCATTGCCGGCGGCGTTAGTGCTAACAGTGGCTTGAGGGAAGCATTACAAGATACAGGTATGCGTTTGGGTTGGCGAACCTTTATCCCACCTATGGAATATTGTACAGATAATGCAGCAATGATTGCGATAGCAGGATATTATAAATTTCTTGAAAAAGATTTTGCTGATCTTTCTGTTTCTCCTTCCGCAAGAAGCGAGATGCAAAGAGAATAAACCCTGGTTAATGAGCTTTTAATTTCCTAACATTTTTATAATATTCGATATCAATGCTCAATGAAAAAGTATGACCTCACCCATGCATAATAATTTTGGCTAATTCATATTTCAATTTTAAACAATTCTCTGTTCAGCAGGAAAACTGTGCAATAAAAGTGGGTACAGATTCCTGTCTCTTTGGTGCATGGGTTGCCCATAAACTTTGTAATTCAAATGAAATAAAGAATTGTCTCGATATTGGCACGGGAACGGGTGTACTAAGTCTTATGCTTGCACAAAAGCTTTCTCCACTTATAACGGCCATAGAAATTGACTCTGCTGCGGCTCAACAGGCAGTGGAAAATTTCACTGCCTCACCATGGAGAGAAAGGTTGCAAGTAGTTCATGGCGACATAAAGGAATTCAAGTTCCCGGGGAAGTTTGATTTCATGATTACAAATCCGCCTTTCTTCGAGCATCATCTCAAATCTCCAAGTAATAAAAAAAACCTGGCCAGGCATGGTGATGGATTAAAGTTGGAAGAATTAATGATTTCAATTACT
>JBKJPO010000370.1:0-3154 GCA_046595095.1 Chitinophagaceae bacterium | reverse complement strand
GATAAAATAGAAAAGATACTGATAAATAGAAATTAATTAAACCATAATATTAAATTCATCGCTGTAAAACTGTTGTTATGCAAAAGAAGAAGTGTCTTTTTCATAACAACAGTTTTACAGCGATGAATTTAATATTATGGTTTAATTAATTTCTATTTATCAGTATCTTTTCTATTTTATCAAGTCTAAGTTTTAAATGGCATTGCCTTGTTTAAGTTCATCAATTTGATGTTGCTTATTATCGATTTGTTTTTGTTTGTTATTAATTATTTCCTGCTGCTCCTGCACTGCTTTTACCACAGAGGAATAATGAATTGACTGCAGACAAGGCTGCGCGTAATCATCAACTAAGGATTTTTATTATGTCTTTTCTGCAGCAACAATATAACCACGAAAAGGTAAATTGTATGCATCGTTTATTTTAAACTTTTGCATGCCCTGCTCTATGGATAGTTTTATTTTCTTTAAAGTTTCTTCTGTTTGCTGTCGCAGAAATGCAGCATTTCTGACCCCGGCATTTAATTCTGCTTCAAAGAGGAAAACAGCAGTAGGGACTTTCCATTTTACAAGCTTTGTTTTATAAATCATCGTCTGTGGATCAAAGCCTGCATCGCCTAAAAATCTTTTGCAGTTATCTTTATTTTCAAAATAATCATAAGGTGGCGCGGGTGGCATTGGAACATTCATGTCGGCAAATTTTTCTTTGGCATCATTCACTACTTTGGAGGCAGGACTTTTTGCCGCACCTGCCCAAACAGTAAACGCAAATCTTCCATTTTTTTTAAGCACCCTGTATGCTTCTTTCATGGCCTGCAATGGCTTTGGTAAATGAAGCATACCAAAATTCATCACCACGCAATCAAAGGATGCGTTCTTATATGGAAGTTGCTGTGCATCTCCTTCTTCAAATTTCAAATGCGGATATAATTGCTTCGCAAGGTTTATCATCTCCGGTGAAAAATCAATACCAACCGGCAATGCATTTCTTTGATAAATTTTACCAGAAACCAACCCGGGCCCACAGGCTACATCAAGCACTTTCATTCCTTTGGTTACATTGGCAGTATCCAGCAAGGGTTGTATAAATTGTTGGGTAAGCTTTGCCCAGTTATCCATGTACTTGTTGGCTACACGCTGCCATCCGCTGTATTCCAGTTTCGAAAAATCATCGGGTTGATTTTGTAACATGCCGGAAGTTTTAAATTGCAATTGACAGGATATCTTATTTTACAAGCAGCTTTTCCAGCTTCTCAAGCCTGGCTTTTAAATCATCATTATCTTTTTTCAAATCATCAATTATTTTTTGCTGCTCCTGAACTGATTTGATGATTAAAGGAGTTACACTTCCATAATCAACCATCCAGGGATTTTTCTCTGCCGGTTCATTATTTTCTCTCGGTATGCTTACCGATTGCGGCAATACTTCATAAAGCTCTTGTGCCATAAATCCGGTTAGAACTTGATTTTGCGAGTCTGATTTAAAAGTATAATCATAAATTTTTATTTTCATTAAATCTAATAAGCCCTTTTGCGTTCCACCGATAATGTTTTTTAAACGCTTGTCGGAAGTTGTCCAATAGTAAACTGAGTTAGCAGAATTTTGAGCTATCTTACCTAACTCTGCTCCATCAGGTCTCTTATAGGCAATAAAATATGCTCCTGCCTGGGTGTTTGAACCTCCTTTAATTAGTAAACCCAATCCGGCCTGCGTGCCATTTGTGTTTTCTATAGAAGCAACCGGCCCGCTGTTATTAGTAAATACATGAAATTTATAACCAGGTGAATTTGTACCAATGCCAACATTGCCGTTACCGTTGCCCAGACTTAAAAACGAAAATCCCTTATGAGGGTCAATAATAAACTGGCTGTAATTTACGTTTTCGCCATATTTTGAACTCTGAATTCTTAATTTATCACTGCCCGAGGTAGCTGTATTTCCACGCTGCTCAATATAAGAGCCCACATCGTTGCCTGTGTACCAATAATTATAAGTAGTGGCTGTTGTTCCGGTGCCAAACCTGGCTAAGTTATTTATACCATCCACATGCAATTTGTCCTGAGGACTTGTAGTTCCTATACCTATGTTTTGAGAAAAGGAGTGTTGACAGATGGCAGATGACAGGAGGAGACATAGAAGCTTTTTCATGGTGATAGTTTGAATGGAGATGAGCGAATGATAATACCTGTGTAAAAGATAGCAATTTATACGCAAGAAAGAGCAAGCTGTAAGGGTTCTTTCATTGCCGACTGATGTTTTCTTAAAAAAGAATAATGAATGAATGGATATAGCGCAATCGCAAAATGAAAAATACATTTATTGTTTTACCAGCAACCTTTCCAGCTTATCCAATCTTGCTTTAAGCTGATTAATCTCCATAAGCTGATTTGATTTTTCATATTTCAATTCTGTTATTTGCTTCTGTTGTTCCTGCACCGCCTTCACCAATGGCACCACAAACTCTGCATATCTAATAGTGTACAAACTCCAGGCATTTTTGGGTGCTTCGTAACCGCTAAAATCATAGCCGGCATCTTTAGCTGCCTGCTCTACCTCTTGTGCTAAAAATCCGCTGTACTTTACTTTTTCTCCATCATATTTTCCGGGATAATCGGGGGTTTCTTTGGTCTGTGTAACTTTTGTGATGGCTTTATTGCTGATGTAATATGTAACGGGTCTTAGGCGTGAAATAAAATCCAGTCCTTTTACATCTTCAGTAACATTATTTTTTATACGGGCATCCGAAACAATGCCCCAGTTTACTTTTCCTCCAATAAACATTGTACTGCTGTTGCCAATAATTGCCTGGTGAGAGGCACCGTTTAAGAAAGCGCCATCATTGCCAATGCTGATGGTGTTAAAGGCATAGGGAACACTGGAGTGAGTGCCGGATTGCCAGCCTACTGCGATGTTCCCATATCCTCCCAGGTTATTTGAAAGCGCTTTAAATCCGATTGCAGTATTTTCAAATCCATCCCTGTTTTCGAAAAGTGCCTCATATCCAATGGCTGTATTTCTAAATCCGTAGTTATTAAAAAGTGCCCGGTTTCCGGTTGCCGTGTTTTGATATCCTGAGACGTTGGAATAAAGTGCCGCCGCTCCAATCGCAGTATTATCGTATCCACCGGTGTTCTGAAATAACGACACAAATCCGAT
>JBKJPO010000283.1:0-8105 GCA_046595095.1 Chitinophagaceae bacterium | reverse complement strand
TTTAACAATTTTTTTGTGATGTTTGAAATGATAATTTGCGTAATAAGTTGATTTTGCCACAGATTCAATGGGGTATATTTTTACATCAGAATAAGAATAACTACTACCGATTAATGATTTATGTGAAAGAAAAAATGAAAGAATTCACCGGGCAAAAAAACTAAAATGCCATGAGTGAATAAATTAGAAAACATAAATCTATTAATTATGAAATTTCAAAACAAAGAAACAGCTTTAAGCAAATTTAAACTTGCATACCTGTATTTAACTGCCACCATTATCTTGTTTAGCAGTTTTTCGCCAATAAAAGTTTCTGCGGGTGATAGTACATCCGATCCCCTTAATTTGGCCCAAATAAAGCTTCTTAAGGTTATCGATAATGACCAGGTACTTTTCGAGGTAGCAATAGACAATAAGAATCAGGAAATTTTCCGGCTTATCGTTACTGACCAGGATGGTTATGTTTTTTATGATAGCAAATGCCAGGATCTGATGATTAGCAAAAGGTTTCTTTTTAATAATTTAGAAAATCAAAATACAAAACTGGTCTTCACTGTAAAAAATGCCGAAGTTAGCCAGACTCAATCATTCCAGGTCAATACCGAACTGGTTAAAAACACAGTGGTAACAAAATTGTAATAATTATTTAAAGGTTTGTCTGTCTTCGAGACAACCATTTGGTTTATTTTTGACTCTGTGAGAAAATAGTCTCTTTGAAATCATGTTTTTGTGAATCTACTCAATGAACCGTAATAATACCATTCGTTGTTTCGAGTACATTTGCGCAATAAGGCAATAGGGTTTTTCCTAAGAAATATCTTGAAAATTATAAATACAGGTAATATTATTTGCATTTGTTATTTTTTTTCTTGTATTTTTATGGTACCCCCAAAAAACCTGAGTTTTCTCATTATTAATATTATCTAATTAATATAGAGAATTTTTCCAGATGATGATTTACCTGAACAAACCGCGCTGAAACCTGTGTGTAGCATATTATTTCCTGGTAGAAGAGATATTGTGCATCTTTCAAAATAGCGGTACGTTGAAGGGTATGGAGTATCGAAAGAAGAGCATATTTTATCTGATTATTGGATTTACATGCTGGAAAGTGGAGAGTTCACGCAGGAAATGTGAAGAATTGATAGTATCATTGCTGACAGTTGATTAACCCCCACTGCTAAAATGAATTTTTCCAAATCCTGCCGGAATCAAATAAAAAGTTCATTACAGGTCAAACTGTAATGAAGAAATACAATATATCATTTGTTGTCCCGTTGTAGATAAGCTTTGACAATTGAATATTTATTCAGTTTGCAATTGTAGCAGAATGATTGCAAAACAGGATTGAAATAAAACTGTGGAATTTGAAAATTCGTAGGTGGGGAAGATTGTCCAAAACGGGTTAAATTTTAAAACCTGAAATGTGTTTCAAAAAAAATCAAAAGCGAAAATAAAATACAGAATTAATAGAGAATTTATTATTAATTTAAAATAAAATAAATCTGCTGCCTTAGTTACAGCATGTAATTGAGGGAGGCGAAGCCCTATCCATACAAAGACCATCATCATCTCCGTGAAAAACTGCATTGTTCACAAAAAAAAATCAAGCCATGAAAACTTGGTATGCAGTTTACACAAAACCGAATTGGGAAAGAAAAGTATCAGGAAACCTGACAAGAAAAAAGATTGAAAACTACTGTCCCTTAAACCTGCCAAAGCAGGATGAGGATCACAGGAAAAAGGTAGAATTGAAGCCCTTGTTTATGTCTTATGTATTCGTACAGGCAAATGAGGAAACGCTTTCAACAATTAAAAAAACAAATGGTGTTTTGAACCTCGTATATTGGCTGGGTAAACCAGCTGTTATCAGGGAAGAAGAAATTTCAACTATCAGGTGTTTTTTAAGTCAGCATCCGCATGTTGCGCTCGAAAGATCCGATGTTCAGTTGGATGAGCCAGTAAAATTCGTAAAAGAACCCATCATTTATGAAGGTGGTCATATCGTTGATTCGATTAAAGTGACCCTCCCATCATTAGGCTTTACCCTTGCAGCTGAAATTGCGCCGGGTAATGTTGAACTTGTACCTACCAGGCAGTACCTCAGGGATTTTTATAAGCTAAATATGAATTTCCAGGTTGAAGCTGGTAATTAGTGCAGGTGTGGGGTTCTTGCAAAAAGCTTATGATCGGTATAATAATTAAGTAATGCTCTTCCGGGAAGTGACGATGAATTCCTGAAGAGCATTTTACATTGATGCAAATACTAAATCCCCTATGAATAACCGGCAAACAAATCCATTCAGGTTCATTTTTGGCCTAATCGATGTGTTGTCGCTGAACCTTGTTCATCTTATATTATTGTACCTGGTCAACAGTTTGCCCGAGGGTAATCAGTATGCCTACGTCTTGCTATTTTTTGCAACTAATATGAGCTGGATTATTTGCTCTTACCTGACAGCTTTGTATATTAATGACGATCAGCTGGATGTTGAGAGCTTTGCGAAGCGCTCAGTTCAAACCTTTCTGCTTTTCCTTATTTCCCTCCTTCTCTTCATTTTCCTTTATGATTATAGTTATTCCAGGCTTTATGTGATGCTTGGGTTGGGAACCTTTGGCCTGGTCCTTTTAATTTCCCGCACTATACTGATCCTTAGTGTTAACTATATTAATAACAAGGAGCGATATATCAGGAAGGTTGTGGTGTTGGGATACAATGATATTTCAAAAAAACTGGTTGATTATTTCTCCTCAAAAAATAGAAGTGTTTCTGTTGAAGGTGTATTTGAAGATTACAATCAAATAACAGAATTATCTGTGTTGCCAATTCTTGGGATGCAAAATGAATGTGTTCCATTTGCGATTAATAACCAGATCACCGAGATATATTGTACTATTTCCCCTGAGAAGTATTCCCATATTTATGAGGTAGCGCAATTTGCCGAAAAAAATCTCATCCGTTTCAAGTTTGTTCCGGATTTCCGGATGTTTGTAAATCGTAAAATTCATATTGACTTTTTACGGGATATACCCGTTTTGTCATTCCGCTCAGAGCCCCTGGAAGATATAGGGTGCCGTACCAAAAAAAGATTGTTTGATATTATCTTCAGCTTCCTGGTAACTATTCTATTGCTTTCCTGGTTGGTTCCGCTTATTGCATTGCTGATAAAACTGGATTCGAGAGGGCCTGTGTTCTTTGTTCAAAAGCGTTCGGGGAAAAATAATAAGTCTTTTTCTTGCATAAAATTCCGAAGTTTGATGGTCAACGGAAATGCGGATAAACAACAGGTAACCCGCAATGACGACAGGTTTACCCGCCTGGGAAAGTTTCTCAGGAAGAGTAACCTGGATGAGTTGCCGCAGTTTTTTAATGTATTGCAGGGAAATATGTCGGTTGTTGGCCCAAGGCCGCATATGCTCAAACATACGCAGGACTATTCCCGAATCCTGAACCAATATATGATCAGGCATTTTGTAAAACCGGGCGTAACAGGCTGGGCCCAGGTGCATGGATATAGAGGAGAAATTAAAGAGGAAAAGCAATTGCGCAAACGGATCGAGTACGATATTTGGTACCTTGAGAACTGGAGTTTGTGGTTGGATATGCGAATTGTGTTTTTAACTGTTTATACTACTTTTAAAGGCGATAAGAACGCATATTAATTAGTGCTAGCCTTATTAATAAATATGGGTTTCATAACTTTTGATTTTTTTTAAATAAGAATAAATTACTCTGAACTCAAAAATGATGTTATGTTGAAAAAACTGTTTAAAAACTCCTGGGCGTTTGTATTGATTGTTGTTGCAATCGGATGCCAACCTTCGAAAAAGCTAAGCGTAGATTATCTTTATTTTCAAAAAGGCCTGGATAGTCTTTCAAGAATGGAAGTGAAAGAGCCAGTAATCAAGGTAAATGATGTAATTAGTGTCCTGGTTACTACAAAAAGCCTTAACCAGGAGCAGGTCATTCCATTTAATATGCCTCCAACCGTTGGTGCTCCAGGCTATCTTGTCAATAGTGCCGGAAATATTGAAATGCCAGTCATTGGTGCAGTAAAAGTTGCGGGTCTAACCAAGCCTCAACTTCAAAATTTTCTTCAGCCCAGGCTAGCTACATATATAAAGGATCCAACTATAACCGTTAAGTATGCCCAGTTCAATGTAAATGTGCTTGGTGAAGTTGGCGCACCGGGCACCAAGACTTTTACTTCCGAGTATGTCACACTCCTGGATGCTATTGGTGCCAGTGGAGATCTAAGGGAAACAGGTAAAAGACAGGGGATCATGGTAATTCGCGAAGAAAACAGCCGCAAGAAATACCATTATGTTGACTTGCGGGATGCTTCTTTTTTCCAATCTCCCGCTTACCAGCTACAACCTAATGATATTATTTATGTTGGCGCAACAGAAAAGCGTTTAAGAGCGTTAGATGTTGATCCTGAAAAAGGGAAAACACTTAATGTGGTTACAACGGTATTTGGAATCGCATCAGGTTTATTTGCATTAATATATACAATCACCAGATAAATTATGGAACAGGATATTGAATCGCAATCATTACAGGGAAGCAATGCACTCTCTATTAAGGAGTACATTTTAAAATACCTGGCATATTGGCCACTTTTTCTAGTATGTTTTGTCTTATTTGTGGGAGCAGGTATTGCCTACACCAGGTATGCAACACCAAAATATACCGCCAATGCGGAAATCCTAATTAAAGGAAGTCAAAATTCGACAGCAAGCCGGTCCTCAGATGACTTAATTGAAAATGCACTCAGCGGGGGACAGAAAACCAGCCTGGAAAATGAACTAAGACTGATTCGTTCAAGTACACTGATGCAAAGAGTTGTAAGCAAAAACAGTTTTAATATTTCCTATCACCACATTGGTAGTATCCGGAAAACAGATATGTATACTGATGTTCCATTTCGTTTGCTTCCGCAATTAATTAAAGACAGTAGCAGGCCATTTACTTTGCGAATCACCGAATTCACAACAGATGGTGGTATAATTGAAACAGGATCAGAAGAAAATACCAAGAAATTTAATTTTAAATGGAATGCCCCATTTACTTCAGAAGAAAAAACATTTCTCCTCGTTAAGCGTGGAAACACTACACCTGGAAAAGCCCACTTTGAGGTAACATGGAACCCTATCAGGGTAACAGTGGGCGAAATACTCAAAAAGCTAAGTGTAGGCATGCTTGATGCAAAGACAAGTATAATTAATATTAGTTTATTAATTGAACATCCAAGAAGGGGCCAGGAAATTCTAAATGCGTTAGCCTCAGAATTCAACTTGGCTGATATTGAGGAAAGGAATATTATATCTCAAAATACAATCAGGTTTATTGATGACAGGTTGAGTGCAGTTTCTACTGACCTCTCCGATATTGAAGGGAAAAAAGAAGGGTTTCAGAGTAGTCAAAGCATGATAGAACCCGGTGCACAATCTGCACAGTCATTTGGGAATTCAGATCAACTCACCCAGGAGATAGCGGACCTTCGGTTAAAACAAAAAGTAGCTCAAAGTCTAACAGGTTATTTCAATAAACCGAATGCCGATGATTTGGTTCCATCTACATTGGGATTGGATGATCCTACACTCGGCAGCCTGATAGTAAAATATAATGAACTCCAATCGAAAAAACAAAAGGAAGCCCCGTCATTAACCGAAGGTGGCTTAATAATGCAGGATATCAATAACCAGATAAAAGATGTGAAAGGTAATGTGCTGGAAGCGCTGACAAATTATAAAGGAAACCTGCGGCAGAGCGAAGGAAATTTGCAGGCACAAAATGGACAGTATCGATCATTTATAAATGCACTGCCACGTAAGACCCGTGGATTGCTTGAGATAACACGGAAACAGAGCATTACAGAAAGCCTTTACATCTATTTGGCAAATAAACGCGAAGAAGCGGCGATCCAAAGTACTGCCTCAAGTATTTCTAATTTTAAACAGATTGAACCTGCAGGTGCGTATGGGCCGGTGGAGCCAAATACAAAAAATATTCTCACTTACACCGCTTTGTTAGGATTACTTCTGCCGGTGGGGCTGATCTTCCTAAAAGACCTGGTGAATGATAAGATTAATACACGCAGGGATATTTCCAATTCCCTGGATAACCCAATCGTAGGAGAGATCAATCACCTGGGCAAGCGCCAATCAAAAGGACTGGCAATTATTCAACGGGATATTATAGGTGAGCAATTCAGGATTATCAGGACAAATCTTTCATTTATACTTAAGCGAAAAGACCAGAAGGTAATTTTGGTTACCTCTTCGATTGGTAAAGAAGGGAAATCATTTGTGAGCCTGAATCTTGCTGGAGTGCTTGCTATTACCGGGAAAAAAGTTGCCCTTGTTGAATTCGATATCAGGAAACCAGGCATCATGAATAATCTCAATATTGAAACTGATAAGGGAATCACCGATTATTTCATAGGCGATGTCGATGATCCTAAGGAGTTATATTATTTAAGTGATGAAGTGCCAACTTTACACATTTACCCAGCAGGAAATATCCCCAAATATCCAGGGGACTTATTTTTGAGTGAAAAACTTCCAAAACTTTTTGAGGAGTTAAAAGAATCTTATGATTATGTCGTTATAGATTCAGCACCAGTTGCATTAGTAAGTGATGCCTTCATTCTTGCCGAATACAGTGATGCAGTATTTTATGTTTTCAGGCAAAGATTCACTTTAAAGAAACAATTGGATTTTGTTGGCGAAATAATCAGATCAAAGAAGCTTACCAACGTAGCACTTATTTTAAATGATGTGAAGATCGGTGGCAAATCAGGCTATTTTGGATATGGCCAGGGATATGGAAATAAGTACGGCTATGGAAATAATGATGAGGGGAAAAAGAAAAAGAAAATGAAGATATTGAATCCTGCGACATAATGTTTTTGTACCCTTCTGTCCTCCCCGGCTTATTAGTAAGCCTTTTTCAACGAATTATTGTTCTTTCACTTTGAACACCAATTCAAAATAATTTTAGAAGATGGCGTTTTCTTCGGTTTAATTTTGATGACTGTATATGCCCATAATTATTTATAAATGAATAAGAAATTAGTTGAACAACAATGGGATCTTGAAATAAAACCCCAGGAAAGTTTATTTAATCTTCATCTTAGGGATGTTTGGAATTATCGTGATCTCCTGTTGGTGTTGGTGCGTAGAGATTTTGTGTCCTTTTATAAACAAACTATACTTGGGCCTTTATGGTTTTTCGTCCAGCCATTATTAAGTATGGTAATGTTTACTTTTGTATTTGGGAAACTTGCAGGCCTCTCAACAGACGGATTACCCGCACCACTATTTTATCTTGCGGGGATAACAGCCTGGAATTATTTTGCTGAATGTCTTACAAAAACATCAACTGTATTTAGAGATAATGCACAAATCTTTGGAAAAGTTTATTTTCCTCGTCTTATTATGCCAATGAGCATCGTTGTGAGTAACCTGGTTCGGTTTGGAGTGCAGTTTTTACTCTTTTTACTTGTAATGGCGTATTTTGGAATCATTGGGGCACCATTTCAGATCACATGGGCAATAGCACTTTTCCCTTTTATTATTTTTCTTATGGCAGCGCTGGGGCTGGGAACTGGTATGATCATTTCAGCAATGACGACTAAGTACAGGGATCTTGCTTTCCTGCTCACCTTTGGTGTTCAATTATTGATGTATGCAACCACCGTTATTTATCCATTGTCGGGGGTGAGTGAGCAGTATCGTTGGTTAATTGAAGCGAATCCAATGACCGCCCTCATAGAAACATTCAGATTTGGATTCCTTGGAAAAGGAAGTTTTAGTTGGGCATCATTAGCTTATTCCACCGGGGTAACCTTGTTGCTGCTTTTTGTAGGAATCATAATTTTTAATAAAGTAGAGAAGAATTTTGTAGATACAATTTAATTTCCGTTTTGGGAATTAAAATGATTTCTGTTTAAATTAACGATATAATTGGTTCAGAAAAACCTTGCTCAACTATTTTAAGTTCTGGAATAACTTTTGAATGATATAATTAGAAATGCGATTTCAGGCTTTTAAATGAGAAATCAAAATAAAAAATCTATGACTATCTTAATTTAGTAGCG
>JBKJPO010000271.1:0-2901 GCA_046595095.1 Chitinophagaceae bacterium | reverse complement strand
TTAAAAACCATCTTTCCATTTTTTTCTTCCATATTTCCATAACCCTCCCGGGCAATACTATCTTTTACCAAAAAAATTACCTGCCTTACTGATTGGGTACCTTCTGAGATGAATTTATAATCGGCAACCAAGGTATCGCCTTTCATTTGTCCTTCAAATTCGCCTACATTACTGTCTTTTTGATGTAGTTTATAAACCAGGCTGCCGGTAACAACGTTTTCAGATACTTCCACTTTCAGCCGTACGGTATCTTTCTTTGAAATACTTGCATAGCAAGAGGATACGGGTACTTGAATTTTATTCTCAACAGTTTTTGCAGAGTCTGTAGCCATGGATGATGACTTTTCCTGTTCGGAATTATTATTACACGATACAGTAAGTGTAATTACAAAAAATAACAGCACTGATAATTGTTTCATAATTATTATTGATAAATTAAAAAATTGTTTATAAAATTTTAAGCGGCAGTTTTAATTATTGCCACCTTGCATGCCAGCACCACGCTTGTTTACGGTAATTGTATAAATCCTGTTGTCCCATCCATCTTGTTGCAGGTTGGACATACTGTTAGTAAAAGTTTGCGATTGACCACTCCGATCGGTTACCAATACCGATAAGCTCGCAGGAACATAAATGGAAGAAATATTCTCTACAAAGCCTCCCAGTTTACCTGCATCATAATTACCGGCGAAAAATACTTTTGCAGCGCCTGTATATTTCATGTCGTAATAAACAATAACATTGCCACCCTGTGGTGGTGTGGTGCCGCCACCTGGTACAGGCTTGGGCATGTGGGCAAAACAACTGGTAAATAAAATAAATAATCCTGCCGCATATAGAAATAAATAATACTTTTTCATTTTGATATAATTTTTAAATTATTGATATTGTTATAAAAAGCAAATACAATATTATTTTTAAATTATTTAGTATTTCTATTGCCTGTAAACATATACAGAGTTTATTTTGTCGTTCCAACCAAAATGGGATGCAAGGTTACTTACCGAACTGGTAAATGTTTTACTACTACCGGCAAGGATTGCTTCCTGATAAACAACAACAGCAAAGCCGGGCGGTACCTGGATTGATGAAATATTGGCTCCAAAACCCAAACTGTTTATTCTTCCTTCTCCGCAAGGGATAACTTTGCCCTGGTAATTAGCATCAGCATACAGATTTACAACTGCTTGGTTACCGCCCTGGTTGCCTCCCTGCCCACCTCCACTGCTAATAATTCCTGAAGAGATTCTGTTATCCCATCCATATTGCCCCAGGTTAGTAATACTTGAAGTAAAAGTTTGAACACGACCCTGGCGATCATACACCATCACAGAATGCCCCCATGGTATATAAATGGAAGAAATATTAGTGGTTAGACCAAGATTATTAAGCATAGCTGCGCTAAAGTTGCCTGTCGATAAAGGCTTTCCAAAACCTGAATATTGGTTGTCTCTGTAAAAAATTACCTGGTTACCCTGTGGCGGTAATGTATTATTTGTGCCACCGATAAAACCTGTATATATTTTATTATCCCAACCAAGCTGTGCAAGATTTGATTGGCTAATAGTAAAAGTTCGATTACGGTTTTGACGATCATGAACTCGTACAGTTTGGCCCGCAGGGATATAGATTGAAGAAACATTTTCTAATAAATTACCAAGCATATCAGGCCCAAAATTACCCGGGTTAGTCGCGATTGATGCGCCGGTATATTTCATATCAGCATAAAAAATAACCTGGTCACCCTGAGGTGGGAGTGTTACTCCGCCGCCATTACCATTATCTTTTTGAATGGAGCCGGAATTTATTTTATTATCCCAATCGTATTGCGATAGGTTGGCCACACTTATATGAAAGGTTTGCTTACGACCTTGTTTATCATTTACCTGAACAGATGTTCCATAAGGGATGTAAATTGAAGAGACATTATCGCTAAGAAATCCCAAACTGCCTGAAGTAAAATCGCCATCGCCAACAGCTCGTGACATGCCGGTATATTTCATGTCTCGATAAAAAATAACCCGATCACCCTGTGGTGGCAGATTATTACCGGAATCACCTTCACCGTTACCACCTCCGTTACCCGGATCGTGAACCCAATAAACCTTTACAGATGAGACTCTGTTTCTCCAGTTTATAGGCAAGCAAAGTACTGATGAGTAGAAGGTTTCAGAACGGCCTGAGTAATTGTCACCTTCAAACATCTGAAGCGCCATTCCACTTGGTAAATGGATAGATGATAATCTGTCATTGCGTATTCCCAGTTGATTAGTTCTGTAACTGCCCGGTTTTAAATAACTTTTTGCACCGATATATAAACAGTTTTCTGCTAACATCACTGCATCATTTTGAGCTAATAAAGGTTTGGCGAAAATGATGCAAAGCATCAGGTAGAGAAATTTTGGTTTCATAAATAAAATTTTATAATACAATATTTAATCAATCAAGCTAGCAAGCAGGCTTAAATTATTTTATTAGCTTGGATAAAAAACCACCTATTCCTGATAATCCTTTTCCCCCTGTTAAACTACTGATAAGCGAACCGATACCGCCTTCCTGAGCAGCACTGCTTTGCGTTGTACTACTTGGCGCAATATCACTTCTGCCGCCGCTCTGCATTCCTTTTGAGATCATATTTCCCATGATCATTGGGCCAACGAAACTCATGAGCCCCTTTGCCACGCTTCCTAAATCAATGCCGGAACTTTTTAATTTATCTGTAATACTACCTAATATTCCGGAAGATGATTCGCCAGAAGTTTGAGTAACTGGTTGGGATGCCGCTTCTTTAACATACGCATTCAAGGCCTGCAGTTGCGTACTATTTACTCCCAGATAATTCGAGATACTTGCGATGTGCTTTTTTTCTCCTTCTGCAAGATTGCTATCTGCTTCAGCAAA
>JBKJPO010000174.1:0-14555 GCA_046595095.1 Chitinophagaceae bacterium | reverse complement strand
GGTTGGTTTATCGCTCACACTATATTTATTTGGAGTATGTACCTTATGCAAATATATATAGGCTTTTCAGCCCTTGAAGATACTATGCACCTGGGTATGAAGGAGGCCTGCAGTGTGTTGAGCCTGGCCACCTTAGGCATGATTGTGTCGCCCGGAGGTATTGGTGCATTCCCAATTGCGGTGCAGGAAGTGTTGCTGATCTATAGCCTGGATAATGTTTCTTTCGGCTGGCTTATTTGGGGGATTGCAACGGGGCTCATACTTGTTGGTGGCATTGTTAGCTTTATTTTATTATTAATAAAAAACAAGAAAAAAAATGAGGTCAGGACAACACTTATTCCAGAAAATATTATCACAGGAGGAGATTAAAAGACAGGTCCATAGATGGCGTTTACTCGGAAAAAAAATTGCGTTCACAAATGGTGTATTCGATCTTATTCATGAGGGGCATATTGAATCACTCTCGGAAGCTTCTGTCTTCGCTGATATCCTGATAGTAGGACTGAACAGTGACACTTCAGTGAAGAGACTTAAAGGAGAAAGCAGGCCCGTTAATGCTGAGGAATCCCGGGCCATTGTACTGGCCTCAGTTTTAATGGTAGACGCAGTTGTAATATTTGAGGAGGACACACCACTTGATTTAATAAAAACAATTATGCCGGATGTGTTGGTAAAAGGTGGTGATTATACTGTTGAACAAATTGCAGGAGCTAAAGAGGTATTGGCCAATGGTGGCGAAGTTAAAATTGTTCCGATAAAAGAAGGATTTTCTACGACAAGTATTATTGAAAGAATGAAAACCTGATTTTTTTTCTTTGATTATATAGACCGGAAATATTGTATCACAGTTTGAATTTTCTAAATATCCAACCAGGAACTATACATGAAATCTAAGGTTATAATTCGTGACATAAGCTGGCTATCCTTCAATGCAAGAATTTTGCAGGAAGCTGCAGATGATTCTGTTCCATTGAGGGAGAGGATAAAATTTCTAGGCATCTTCTCAAGTAATCTGGATGAGTTTTTCAGGGTAAGGGTAGCTACACTGAAAAGAATGATGGAAGCAGATCACAAAGCAAATATGCACCTGGAGATTTCCCCTGAAAATATTCTAAAAGAGATTCAACAGACGGTTATCGAACAACAGGCAGAGTTTGAAAGAATATGGAACGAGATTCTCCGGCAACTGAGGAAAGTCAATATTTTGCTGCTAAATGAACGGCAACTGAATAAAGAACAGCAGAAATTTGTACTTAATTATTTTAATGAAGAAGTGCGAAGTTTTATTGTACCTCTCATGATTGAAAGTATACAAGCCTTCCCCATCCTCAATGACCGATCAATTTATCTTGCATGTAAACTGTCAAAAAAAGATAAATCAATAGCCCAAAAATTTGCCCTCGTATCCATACCGTCCAGAAGATTGCCAAGGTTTCATATTTTGCCATCCAAAGCCGGCGAACATAATATCATCCTCCTCGAAGATGTGATTCGTTTTTGTCTGCCGCAGATCTTTTCATTTTTCGGATATGACACATTTTCCGCGCATCTTATCAAAGTAACACGCGACGCTGAGATCGATATCGATAATGAAGTATTAACATCCCTGATTCAGAAAATCGAGAAAGGTTTGCTCAACAGGAAGAAAGGTAAACCCGTAAGATTTATTTTTGATAAAGATATAGACTCTTCTTTGTTAGCCTATTTAATGAGAAGACTGGGACTCACTTTTAAAGATAACATTCACCCCGGTGGCCGCATCCATAATTTTAAGGATTTTATTGATTTTCCGGATTCGGTATTTTCGTCAAAAGGGCTTAGGAAGAAACCATTTGTGCATCCGGCTTTGCAACATGCCAATAGTGTTACTGAAGTAGTTCTGCGGGAAGATGTGCTCCTTAGTTTTCCTTATCACACTTTTAATTCTATTATTGACCTTTTGAGGGAAGCTGCTATTGATCCGGCAGTAATTTCGATTAAGCTTACCTGTTACCGACTTGCTTCCAATTCAAAAGTGATCAATGCAATTACTAATGCTGTAAGAAATGGAAAACATGTAACAGTGATGCTTGAATTGCGGGCAAGGTTTGATGAGGAGGCCAATCTTGAATGGAAACAAGAGCTTGAAGAAGCCGGGGTAAAAGTATTGCTGGGTGTACATAATATGAAAGTGCATGCTAAGATCTGTCTTATCAAAAAAAGAACCAGCAATCAACTGATCCATTATGGGTTCATCAGTACCGGTAACTTAAATGAAAAAACTGCTAACCTTTATGGCGATCACTGTCTGCTCACAGCGAACAAAAATATCATGGCAGATATTAACCGCGTATTCAACTACCTGGAGCAGCCTGCAAATATCAAACACCTGAGGGCTTGCCAGACTTTACTCGTGAGTCCAACGGGAATGCGAAGGCAGTTTATGGCATTGATAAATAAAGAGATTAAAGCAGCCAGGTCTAAAAAAACTGCATCCATAACACTCAAACTAAATTCACTAAGTGACCAGGAATTAATACTCAAATTAGCTGAAGCGGCAAAAGCAGGAGTGGAGATAAAACTCATCATCAGGGGGATATGTTGCATATTAGCCAAGAATAAAAAATTCAAGAAACCATTAACGGCTATTAGTATAATTGATGAGTACCTTGAACATGCAAGAGTTATGATCTTTCACCATGAAGGCAAAGAAAAAGTTTATATATCTTCGGCCGATTGGATGGTAAGAAACATTGATCACAGGATTGAAGTTGCTTGTCCCATCCTTGAGAAAAGCATTCGCGAAGAACTGAAAGACATACTTCAGATACAATTAAGTGATAATGTGAAAGCAAGAAGCCTGAACAACAAAATGGAAAATGAATACGTGCATAATGGACTGGAGAAAGAAGTTCGCTCGCAGATTGAAACTTATAATTTTTTATTTCAAAAACAATTGAAAGATAGTGCGACTGGGAGCAATTGATATCGGGAGTAATGCAGCGAGATTGCTAATCACTGATGTGACTAAGGATAGTAATGAAGTCCCCATCTTCAACAAAGTAAACCTGGTGCGAGTTCCATTGCGCCTGGGCTTTGACGTGTTTGAAGATGGAAAAATTTCTGAACACCGCATACAGATGGTACTCGATACGATGCGTGCTTACAAGTATTTACTAAATGTTTACGAAGTAATACATTTGAAAGCTTGTGCCACTTCGGCAATGCGCGATGCCAGCAATTCACCACAACTCATAGAAAAAGTTAGAAAAGAAACGGGGATAGAGATCGAAGTGATCTCCGGAGATTCGGAAGCAAGCTTCATATATGAAAACCATATTGCAGAAAATATGGATAAGGAAAATTCCTACCTCTATATTGATGTAGGAGGTGGAAGTACGGAAGTCACACTATTTAGCAATAATAAACTTGTATTCAAAGAGTCATTTAATATTGGCACGATTCGCATTTTACAGGGAAAAGTAACCGAGGATGATTGGGAACAAATGAAGAATGTATTGAGAGATGATATCAAGGGTCTTTCAAACATCATAGCGATTGGATCAGGAGGAAATATCAACAAGATATTTTCATTAAGCAAAAGAAAGGAAGGTAAACCGTTATCTCTTGATTTGCTTAAAGATTATCATAAGGAACTTTCTAACGTGTCGCTCCAGGACAGGATTAATATTTATAAATTAAGGGAAGACCGTGCGGATGTAATCGTTCCGGCCCTGCAGATTTATATAAGCGTAATGCGGTGGGCAGGAATCATTGATATCTATGTGCCAAAAATCGGGCTTGTTGATGGTTTGATACAGCATCTTTACCATGAACTCAGTAGCAAAACTGTCGAGGCATAGTATTATCTCCTGCAACATTTTTGTATTTCGAAAGTGTCTCTTCAGTCCCGGAAAATCATTTATTAAAAACTCATTGCCGGAGGTAATACATTTCTAATTACTTTTACGGACCAGGATTTGTTTTATTCTAACGCAGAGCCATTTCCCACCTTTTTTCACCTACCTAATTTACAGAAATGTCGATTCACAAAGACGTAAAAAAGATCACCACCAATACACTGCAGAAGATGAAAGCTTCCGGGCAACGTATTTCGATGATAACGGCTTATGATTTTTCATTCGCTAAAATCTTCGATGCTGCAGGCATAGATATCATTCTTGTTGGCGATTCAGCAAGTAATGTGATGGCGGGGCATGAAACAACATTGCCCATAACATTGGAACAAATGATCTACCACGCCTCTTCGGTGGTACGTGGAATTAATCGTTGTCTTGTTGTGGTTGACCTGCCATTTGGCTCATACCAGGGAAACTCAAAGGAAGCGTTGATGTCAACCATACGGATAATGAAAGAAACAGGTGCCCATTCCATTAAACTTGAGGGTGGAGAAGAAGTACTTGAATCCATAAAAAGGATCATTGGATCAGGGGTTCCCGTTATGGGCCATTTGGGATTAACTCCCCAGTCTATTTACAAATTTGGAACCTATACTGTCCGTGCAAAAGAAGGAGAGGAAGCCGAAAAATTAAAGAAGGATGCACTTCTTCTGCAGGACGCCGGTTGTTTTGCTGTAGTGCTTGAAAAGATACCTGCAACCCTGGCTGGTGAGGTTTCCAAATCTTTAACTATTCCAACAATTGGTATCGGCGCAGGAAGGCATTGCGATGGCCAGGTTCTGGTAATGCATGATATGCTTGGGATCAACACTGAATTCAAACCTCGCTTTCTTCGACAGTACCTGAATATTTCAGAACAGGTAACCGGGGCAGTACAGCATTATATCTCTGATGTGAAATCGCAGGATTTCCCCAGTGAACAGGAACAATATTAATTTTTCAATGTAGAGACTGGCTGCGCCTGTCTTTGAGAGGTTTGATCTGTGTATTTATTTTTACTATTTTTCTTGCAAATAATATTTAATTGATTTCAAATATGGATATTTTATCTTCTTTAAAAATTAAATCTTCAAATCCGGGAGTATCTACAGGAATAGAATGGATAGAATCTGGTGGTGAAATAATTGAATCCTACTCTCCCGTTGATGGTAAATTAATTGCTTCAGTTACATCATGCGATAAGAAAAGTTACGATGCGGTAGTGGAAAAAGCTATGGAAGCGTTTATCGAATGGCGCAAATGGCCTGCCCCTGCAAGGGGAGAGATTGTGCGCCAGGTGGGCCAGGCACTGCGCAACAATAAAAAGCCACTGGGCAAACTGGTGAGCTACGAGATGGGAAAAAGTCTACAGGAAGGATTGGGCGAAGTTCAGGAGATGATCGACATCTGCGACTATGCGGTAGGGTTATCCAGGCAATTGTACGGGTTAACCATGCATAGTGAACGACCTGGTCATAGGATGTATGAACAATACCATCCACTGGGAGTAGTGGGCATCATTTCTGCATTTAATTTTCCTGTTGCAGTTTGGAGCTGGAATACTGCCCTGGCATGGGTTTGCGGGGATGTATGTATTTGGAAACCTTCAGAGAAAACTCCATTATGCGCAGTAGCATGCCAGCAGATCATTAGCGAAGTCTTCAAAAATAATAATGTACCTGAAGGTGTGTGCAACCTTGTAATTGGTGGCAGGGAAACCGGCGAATGGATGGCAGGCGATAAAAGAGTTGCTCTTGTTTCTGCAACCGGATCAACAAGAATGGGCAAGGCCGTTAACCTCGCTGTAGCTGGCCGGCTGGGCAGAAGTCTTCTCGAATTGGGCGGAAATAACGCGATCATTATTAGTAAAGATGCAGATCTGGAAATTGCTATGGTTGGTGCATTATTTGGTGCGGTTGGCACGGCTGGCCAGAGATGTACCACCACGCGAAGATTGATCATCCACGAGGACATTTATGATAAATTTACAAGCAGGCTTGTGCATGCATACAGTCAATTAAAAATCGGCGACCCTCTTGATCAGCAAAACCACGTTGGACCATTGATCGATAAAGGCGCGGTAATACTTTATGCTAATGCCATAGAAAAATGCAAAAGCGAAGGTGGTAAATTTCTTGTTGAAGGAACAGTACTTTCCGGACCTGGCTTTGAAAGTGGTTGTTATGTGAAACCTTGTATTGCAGAGGTTGAAAACCATTTCGAAATTGTGCAACACGAAACATTTGCACCCATCTTATACCTTATAAAGTATTCATCCCTGGAAGAGGCTATTGAATTACAAAACAGCGTTCCGCAAGGTTTATCAAGTGCGATCATGACTTTGAATTTAAGAGAGGCTGAAGAATTTTTATCTTCTGCCGGCAGTGATTGCGGAATTGCAAATGTAAATATTGGAACCTCCGGCGCCGAGATTGGTGGTGCATTCGGAGGTGAAAAAGAAACAGGTGGTGGCCGTGAAAGCGGAAGCGATGCCTGGAAACTGTATATGCGCAGACAGACTAATACAATGAACTATAGCCGGAGTCTACCGCTGGCACAGGGTATTAAATTTAATGTTTAATGAAGAGATTGGCTGCGCCTATCTCTTAGCTTTATAACAATGGCCGATTTAGCATTCGAACAATGCCAGGTGAAGACTTTGAAGAATGCTAGATGAAGGCTCTGAACAAATGTGGATTTGGAATTCATTCCGGGATAGCTGCAAGCAGTCCCTTCTCCTAAAAAACTCACAATCTTATGCCAGCGGTTGCTAATTTTCGTTTATTTGAGAAATCTTTGTAATAACAAAAGCAAACAAATGATGAATATCTGTAGAATGTTAACCGTTTTCTTTGCAACGGTTTTAATTTCCCCAATAAGTTTACTTGCACAGGGTACGTCAAAAAAAGAAAGCAATCCCAAAAATTGGCATCTACAGGATAAAGCTGAGACCGGAAGTTATGGAATCAGCCTTGATAAAGCATACCAGTTTGTAAAAGGCAGGAATGGGAAAACTATAGTGGTAGCGGTTATGGATACAGGTATTGATACCACTCATGAAGATTTGAAAAATGTTCTTTGGAACAATCCTAAAGAAATCCCAGGGAATAAAATAGATGATGATAAAAACGGCTACGTGGATGATATCCATGGATGGAATTTTCTTGGTGGAAAGGACGGAAAGAATATTGAGCATGATACTGATGAAGGCTCACGCGTTTATCATCGTTTCAAAAAAAAGTATGAATCCGTTACTGACGAATCATCCCTTAGTCTCCGGGAAAAAGATGAATTTTCCATGTTTAAAAAAGCGAAAGCCAAAGTTGAAGGTGGTGGCCCCTCAATTGATGTAGTTTTTCTTAGGAGGATATTCAATAATGCTAAGAAAAGTGATAGTCTTATCAGGCTCGCATTGAAAAAGCAAATATATATTGGCTCTGAGCTTGAAACGTTTAAACCGGTGACCGCTGAAGAACGTAGAGCAAAATCTTCCTTGATGCCTTTTTACAAACAGGAAGGAATGATGGATAAAGCAAATACAGATTTCCTTGAAGAATTTGACCTGGAACTTTCCGGTGAAGAGCGCAAGGAAGCCGCAAAAACCAAAGAGCCAAGAGATTATCGCAACGAAGTTGTGAAAGATAATGAAATGGATATCAATGATAGATTTTATGGCAATAACGATTTAATGGGCGGAGCACTTTCCCATGGTACTTATTGCGCTGGAATCATTGCTGCCCAAAGGAATAATAATAAAGGAATGGATGGAGTTGCTGATAATGTAAAGATCATGATGCTTCGAATGCTTTCGGACGGAGATGAGCATGATAAAGATATTGCATTAGCGATACGCTATGCAGTTGACCATGGTGCGCAGATTATCAGTATGAGTTTTGGAAAAGATTTTTCACCAGAAAAACGGTGGGTAGATGAAGCCGTAATGTATGCAGAAAGCAAAGGCGTATTAATGATTCATGCAGCAGGTAATGATCATGAGAATATAGATTCGACAGATAATTTTCCCAATCCTGAATACCTGAATGGTAAAGGCAGGTCTTCAACTTTTATCACGGTAGGTGCTAGTGGGAATCATGACAATGGAGGACCAATAGGAAGTTTTAGCAATTACGGCAAAAACGAAGTGGATATTTTTGCTCCTGGGGTAAGCATTTATGCAACCACCACTGGTAGAAATGCCTATGGCAGTGTTTCCGGAACGAGTATGTCTGCCCCCGTGGTGGCCGGTACTGCTGCGTTTCTTATGAGCTATTTCCCGGAATTATCTGCAAAACAAATCAAATATGCAATTGAAAAATCTGCTGTTCCATTAACTGCCAAAGTAAAGAAGCCCGGTACTGATGAACTGGTTTCTTTCTCCGAACTTTCTAAAAACCCAGGTTTGCTTAATGCATATGAAGCTGTAAAATTGGCTTCCACGCTTAAGCCAGAAAATAAAGAAACAAAAGCGCTGGTTATGCCAAAACCGAAGATGGTTGTGAAGAAAAAGAAAGCTTAATCATTTATGAATTAGGTGATATTTAAAATAGTATTTTTCTTGGGTAGTACATAATGCATAGCACTTTTTTTTCGCTGAAATACTTTAGAAAAATAACCCGGTGATTTTAAAAAACATAACGTTTTCGAGGTATCAACTCTCTTTCTAATTATATTTTTTAATAAATATATTCTGGTGTTTTCTTTATCTTGGGCACTGAATTTCTTAAAACCCCTGCTACAATGCCAAAACCAAAATCTAACGAATACCCTGAATACTTTGGAAATTATATCAACCAGGTTACCGAGGAGAATTTGAACGAGGCATTCGCCAATCAATCCACATCCGGTAAAAGTTTCCTTGAAAATATCCCATCAGAAAAATGGGATTATGCCTACGCAGAAGGGAAATGGACTGTGAAAGAATTAGTGCAACATCTAATTGATACCGAAAGAATTTTCGCATACCGTGCATTATGTTTTGCGAGAGGTGAAAAAACATCGTTGCCGTCTTTTGAGGAAGATGATTATGCAATCAAATCAAATGCAAATAAGCGAACCCCATCAGAACTAATCCAGGAATACCACTCTGTAAGAAATTCAACTGAATTATTGTTTAACAGCTTTACCGATGATATGCTGCAGGAAGTCGGCGTTGCCAACAATAAGCCTACGTCAGTATTGAGCATAGGATTTATTGTGGTTGGCCACTTCAATCATCACAAGCGAATTTTAGAGCAACGATATTTTAATGGTTAATGAAGAGATCATTTATTTACAATTAGACCTTGACCATTAGCCCAAACTGTTTTGCTTTTTCGATCATGTATGCAAAAGCTGCATCATAATCATTAGGTATTTCTCCTTCAAGAATTGCTTCACGAATTGCCGTTTTGAGGTCGCCTACTTTTTTGGATGGAGATAAATTAAAAGTCGACATGATTAATTCCCCTGTTATTGGAGGCTGCCAATTACGAATTTTATCTTTTCCTTCCACTTCATCAAGCCGCTCGATTACCAGGTTAAAATTTTCAGTGAACACTTTTACTTTATTTTTATTCTTCGAAGTAATATCAGCTTTGCATAGCATCATCAGGGAATCAATATCATCTCCGGCGTCGAAAAGTAAACGGCGTATAGCAGAGTCCGTTATGTTGTCTTTTGTAAGGCTTATAGGACGCAAATGCAGCTCCACCATTTTACGGACAAATTTCATTTTATCGTTCTGGGGCAATTTAAGCTGCGTAAATATTTTAGGAACCATCCGTCCACCAACTACTTCATGACCATGAAATGTCCATCCATGGCCGGGTTCAAAGCGCTTTGTAACGGGCTTAGCAATATCGTGTAGCACAGCTGCCCATCTCAGCCATAAGTCATCAGAGAATTTTGAAAGATTATCTACAACTTGTAATGTATGGTAGAAATTATCCTTGTGTCCCAGTCCATCGATATATTCTGCACCGGCCAACTCTACCATTTGGGGGAAAATAATTTTCAGCAATCCGGTTTTATAAAGCAGCTCAAACCCCGTAGAAGGTTTGTTTGCCAGCAAAATTTTATTCAACTCATCAATGATTCTTTCTCCCGAAACTATATTGATCCTTTTTGCATTTTCAGAAATGGCATTGAGTGTTTTTTCTTCTATTGTAAAACCCAGCTGACAAGCAAAACGAATTCCCCTCATCATCCGTAGCGGGTCATCAATAAATGTCTGTTCAGGAATCAGGGGCGTTCTCAGTATCTTACCCTCTAAATCGGCAAGGCCATTGAATGGATCAACCAGTTTTCCAAAATCATTTTTGTTGAGACTAATGGCCATTGCATTGATAGTGAAATCTCTTCGATCCTGGTCATCTTCAATACTGCCGTTTGTAACCGAAGGCTTACGACTATCTGCTGCATAACTTTCCTTTCTAGCGCCTACAAATTCAATTTCTAGATCCTGGAATTTTATTTGTGCAGTACCAAAGTTTTTAAAAAAATTTACCTGCGGCACAGGTTTTAATTTTGCCGCTACTGCATGTGCAAGTGTAATTCCATCTCCAACACAAACTACATCGATATCTTTAGTTTGACGATTAAGTATCTTATCCCGCACAAATCCCCCAATGACAAACGAGGAAAAATTCAATTCTGCTGCTGCCATCGCAATCGTATGAAAAATCGCCGCTTCTTTCTCAGAACACTGTATATCCATGGGGCGAAGTTAAGCCTTAACGCATAGTCAATTGTTGCCACATAAGAAACATCGCAAATAACGATAAACAGCGTACTATGATTATTTGGGCATCAATCTTGACACATAGACTATTCGATGCAAAACTTCATTTTTTTGGAGGGCCTTTGCCATTTTGTCTAAACAGAATAATTTATGATTGAACAGAGATTTTTTGGTGCATCGGAGGAAGAGATGGAGTTTATGCCGATCATCCCATTAAATGAGGATGGCAGTGAAAATGGTGATGAGCAACCGATTCCTGATGATCTTCCGCTACTGCCATTGAGAAATACCGTTTTATTTCCCGGGGTGGTTATCCCTATCACTGTTGGTCGTGATAAAAGCATCAAGGCTGTAAATGATGCATATAAGGCTGACAAATTGGTAGGAGTAGTGTCACAAAAAGACAGTTCAGTTGAAGAGCCAATGGTGAGCGACCTGGTAGATATAGGAACAGTAGCTAAAATTGTAAAACTAATTAAGATGCCTGATGGTGGTACTACGATCATTATCCAGGGTAAAAAAAGATTCAAAATTGAAGAGATCACCACTGAGGATCCATATTTTAAAGCGAAAATTAAATTGCTTGAAGACGAGACCCAGGGAAGTGATAATGATTTTCAAGCAATGGTCGGTTCTATCAAAGAACTTGCCGGCCAAATTATTCAACTCTCTCCCAACCTGCCTTCAGAAGCTTCGATCATCTTAAAGAATATTGAAAACCCTTCATTCTTAATCCATTTTGTAAGTAGTAATTTAAACAGCACTTTACCAGAAAAACAAAAATTACTCGAGATAAATAACCTTAAAGCAAGGGCTGAAGTGTTGATGAATTTGTTACAAACAGAATTGCAATATGCTGAACTCAAGAATAAGGTTACTAATAAAACAAGGGCTGAATTGGATAAGCAACAGCGGGATTATTTTTTGCAACAACAACTTAAAGCGATAAAGGAAGAATTAGGTGGAGATAATGTTGCAGAGGTGAAAGAAATGCAGAAAAAGGCTGAAGGAAAAAATTGGACTGTTGCAGCAAAAGACATGTTTAACAAAGGTGTTGAGAAATTAGAAAGGATGCATCCCTCCACTCCTGATTATTCTGTAGTATATAATCACCTTGACCTGTTGCTCGATCTTCCCTGGTCGGATTATACGAAAGATCAATATGACCTGAGGAAAGCAAAAAAAGTTCTAGACAATGACCATTATGGAATGGACAAGATCAAGGAACGTATTCTTGAATACCTGGCAGTACTTAAATTGAAAGGAGATATGAAGAGTCCCATACTTTGTTTTGTGGGACCGCCCGGTATCGGAAAAACTTCCCTTGGAAAAAGTATTGCAAATGCAATCAACAGGAAATATGTAAGGGTTAGCCTTGGTGGTTTGCATGATGAAAGCGAGATCCGTGGACATAGGAAAACATACATCGGAGCTATGCCTGGGCGAATTATACAATCCATACGCAAAATAAAATCGAGCAACCCGGTGATGATTCTCGATGAGATTGATAAAGTGGGAAATGATGGGCGTGCTGACCCGTCTTCGGCATTGCTCGAGGTGTTGGATCCTGAGCAAAACAATAATTTTTATGACAATTATTTAGAGTTAGAATATGACTTGAGCAAAGTTTTATTTATTGCCACAGCAAACACGCTTGCCAATATTCAGCCTGCACTCCGCGATCGTCTTGAGATCATCGACTTGAGTGGTTATGCAGTTGAAGAAAAGATCGAAATAGCTAAACGCCATTTATTGCCCAAACAAAGAGAAGCTCATGGTCTTAAAGATGTTAATTTCAAAATAAGTGATACCGTTCTCGAAAAAGTGATCTCTGATTATACCAGGGAAAGCGGTGTTCGTGAATTAGACCGGCAGTTGGCCTCCATTATGCGCAACCAGGCCAAGACATTTGCGATAAAAGGCAAAGTGAAGCCTACGCTCAGCATCGGCGATGTACAGCGCATTCTCGGCAAATCCCGTTATAGTAATGAGATGTATAAGACCGCTAATATGGCCGGCGTTGCAGTGGGTCTTGCCTGGACATATGTGGGTGGCGATATACTTTTTATAGAAACCACGACCAGTGAAGGAAAGGGCGAATTAAAAATGACCGGTAACCTGGGGAATGTAATGAAAGAAAGTGCAACCACTGCCCTATCCTACCTGCATTCAAATGCCCGTAAGTACGCAATGGACCCTGAACTTTTCACCAAACGGAATATGCATATACACATACCCGAAGGTGCTGTACCGAAAGATGGTCCCAGTGCAGGTATCACGCTAATGACGGCGCTTGCTTCTGCTCTCACAGGGCGCAGAGTAAAACCATACATGGCGATGACAGGCGAGATAACGCTTCGCGGACAAGTATTACCGGTAGGTGGGATCAAGGAAAAAGTTCTGGCGGCAAAAAGGGCGGGGCTCAAGGAAATCATTATGTGCTGGCAAAATGAAAAAGATGTTCTTGAGATTGACCAGGCTTTTATCAAGGGATTGAAGATCAATTACGTGAAAACCATGCAGCAGGTATTGGATCTTGCATTGGTTTAATTTATAGCACTAAATCCAAACTTCAAAATAGCCCGTATATAAAGTAATATCAACAGAATTTTCATGTTGGTTGTTTTAAGGGTTAAAGAGATTCCCCCCGATTCTTCGGGGGGAATTTGTTTTTAAACCACCGCGTTCATCCTTAATTTGAACGGGTAATTCCCCTGTTAAAACTGCCGTTAGGTTATTATCATTACCTTTAAAATTGTTTCAGCAGACTCATTATTTTTTGATCTTATGGATGATTTCGCAGGCCAATATAAAAATCTCTTTGAGAGAACGAGCGACCTCATTCATTTTGTTTCGGTTGAAGGTATAATTATGAAAGTTAACGGCGCATGGCTTTCTACCCTGGAATATTCGGAAGGTGAAGTGCTTGGCCATAAAATTTTTGAATTTTTACATCCTGACTGTCTTGAGGAGTTTAAAACTTATCGGCACCAAATCATCAATAATATTAATCCTGGTGTTATCAGGACTTCGTTTGTAACAAAAGCGGGCAAAACAATTAATCTTGAAGGCCTCGTGTCTGCATCCCTGGGGGAAGGAGAACTTAAATATACCAGCGGAGTTTTCAGGGATATTACAGCCAAAGTAATTGCTCAGAAAAGGCTACAAACTTTTTTTAACAGTGCCCCGGATGCCGTTGTTGTGATAAATCATCATGAATTCATCCTCGAATGGAACCCCAAAGCCGAGGCATTGTTTGGATTCAGTGCTGAAGAAGCAATCGGCAAGAAAATAAGTGAGACCATAATTCCACCTCAATATCGCGAAGCACATAAGAAAGGAATGCGCCATTTTTTATTAACAGGCGAAGGGCCGGTACTCAATAAAACCATTGAGATAACGGCTCTGCATAGTAAAGGGCACGAGTTCTATATTAACCTCAGCATTTCAAATGTGTTTGTTGATGGGGAGTGGTTGTTCATCGCATTTATTTCTGATATCACCGACAGGAAGAAAACTGAAGACGCGCTAATCCGGAAAGAAGCAGAACTACTTCAAGCCAGGATCATGGAGGGCAGGAAAGATGAATTCATAACGATTGCCAGTCATGAACTCAAAACTCCAATCACTACCATTAAGGCTTATACGCAGATTGCCCTTGCTTCAAACGATGGCCAGGGTTCTGAGACTTTAAATCAATACCTCCTCAAAGTTGATCAGCATGCTACTAAACTAAATAACCTCATAAATGAATTGCTGGATGTTTCCAGGATACAGGCGGGAAAACTAAGAATCAACCAGGCAACGGTTTCCCTCAATAAATTTTTACCGGAAATACTCAACAGCATTCAACACATTACAAAAACGCATACAATCGACCTTGTTGAGAATGCGGATGTTTATGTCAATATTGATCCCATCAGGTTTGAACAGGTAATTACCAATATCATAAGTAATGC
>JBKJPO010000489.1:0-2802 GCA_046595095.1 Chitinophagaceae bacterium | reverse complement strand
TGTCAGTGAGAGATCCTTTGCCTGGTACAAGACTATCTAAGCGCTTTATCATATCCATAAAATGTTGTTCATTATTTACCGGAACAGTGACATTGAAAAGTTCTTCAGCCTCTTTTTCAAAACTTGTTTTTTCACCACTTACTATTCGAATTCTTCTGCCAAATGCAACTAGCTGTTGTCTCATCCAGGTTGCTCTTTGCAAAGAGCTGTCTTCTTTTCCTGTTGATTTAATTATGGAATCCAATTCGACAATTAATGAATTTACTTCCCCCAGCAGACTGTCTTTCTTCATTACACTATCAACAAGTGGAGCGGGTTTAAGCGAATCAGGCCCATAATAAGCATCCACAAAATCCCTGTCGTACTGGCCGATTTTTAAACCAAGTTTCACATACCTTGTGCCTATATCGTTCAATATACCGGCATCGGATTTGGTTTTTTTATTGGTCGAACAACCAATTAAAATTATGGAAGCACAAATAAAAGCGCAGCAAATTTTTAGCATGAATATTAATTTAATAGCCGTAAATGTAAGAAACGATGAGCCTCCATTTCATAAACACTGAATTTGTTTGTTAAACGAATTATGGCAAGTATGAATGGTAGAAGAAACCCTTTCTTTTTAAATCTCAATGTTTCAATATAAAAATTTTGAAGCAATGAAAAATTTAAAGAATAAAAGCAAAGTAAATGGCTGAAGTCATTCTCTTCTTACTTTTGCATTAAAGACTTTGATTATGTGCGGCAATGATGGGATTATAAAAAATAGAGATCATTTTTAATAAATATATCTGTCAACATCTCAATGATAAAATTCACTTCCATATTACAACGCTTTGACCAACAAGGAGAAAAAACAGGCTGGACTTATTTAGAAATCTCCGAAGAAATTGCCCGGATGTTGAAACCCGGCACACGTACAACTTACCGGGTAAAAGGGATGATAGATGAGTATATAATTGAACAGGTAAGCCTGGTGCCAATGGGAGAAGGGAATTTTATCCTTGCTGTCAATGCCGTCATGCGAAAAGGTATTGGAAAAAGAAAAGGGGCGAAAGTTTCTGTGATGCTCGAGGTAGATGACCGTCCACCCGAGATCAACAAAGAATTCTTAACATGTCTTGATGACGAACCAACAGCCCGTGATTTTTTCTTTACCTTAACCCAGGGGCATCGTAATTATTTCAGTAAATGGATCGATAGTGCCAAAACTGAAGGGACAAAAATAAAACGGATTGCACAGGCTGTTTCCGGGTTAGCGAAAAAGATGGATTACAGTCAGATGATAAGAAGTAACAGGGTTTAAAACGTTTTATACTTATGAAGTGCTTATAAGTTCTACGGCCTGTTCTTCTACCATTGATTTGCTTGCCTGTTTGCGAATAACGATTCTTCCTAAAGTAAGTATGATGAAACTTATCAGGGAGCAACTTCCCATTACAATTACCATAGCATGCTGGGTGTATGTGCTTAAGAAACTTACCAATATTGAAGAGAGTGCTCCACATGTCATTTGAATGCCCCCCATTACTGCAGAGGCTGAACCTGCGTTCCGGGTAAATGGTGCCATCGAAAGCGCCGAAGAATTTGGGAAAGTAAATCCCTGGGTACTTAGGAACATGCAAATGAGGATTATAGTAGTATAAAGTCCCAGGAATCCAGATACTGAACCGATAATTAGGGTGATACCAATTATACTTTGACATAGGATTGCAACCCGGATGATTTGCTGACTGGAGAATTTCCGAAGTAGGAAGCTATTAAGTTGACTGGCAATGATAAGCCCGGTTGCGATCACAGCAAATATCCCTCCATACTGGCGTTCAGTTAAACCAAATACTTTCATAAACACGTATGGCGATCCAGAAATATATGCATATAGACCCGCAGCTGCGATGGCTCCACAAAATGTATAGAGGATGAATTGCGGCACTTTTAACACAGCAAGAAAACCTGTGAAGATTGCTTTAGGTTTTAATGAAACCGACTTATCCGGCTGCCTGCTTTCGGGTAATAAAAAATGCACCCCGATTAGAATTAGCCCAACCATTACAGCAAGGATTGCGAAAACATAATGCCAGCCAAATTCAGCTATGATATAACCCCCAAGCGTAGGGGCAATTATCGGGGAAACGCCAATGACCAGGACAAGTCTTGAAAATACTTTTGCATTCTCCTCAACCGGGAAAAGATCGCGAACCATGGCTCTTGCCGCTACCATGCCCACACAACCGCCTAGCGCCTGCAATAACCTGAGTGCTATAAGTGAATCAACTGACCTTGAAACGGCACAACCTATCGATGCGATTATGTAAATTGTGAGTCCCAGGTATATTGGCCTTTTTCTGCCAAACCTGTCTAGCAGCGGGCCATAAATTAATTGGCCAGCAGAAATCCCAATAAAAAAACTCGATAATGAAAGTGCAACCCTGGCCACTGTTGTATTGAGGTCTGTAGCAATCGCCGGGAAACCGGGAAGATACATATCTATGGAAAATGGACCTATCGCTGATAGCATTCCAAGGATAAGAATCCACAGAAATTTTCTACGTCCTGTCATACCCGAAATTAAGGACTTTGAGTCTCATTGTGTCCTGGTGTCTTGATGGTTTACAAAATCGAATCGACAGGACACAAAGAAAACGCCAAGAAAAAAGGATTGAGATAGACAAGCAGGAAATTATAATGTTTGAAATTTTCCCCAGCCATCTCTCTGGAATTATATTTAAAATGATTTTTTTAATGCAATTATTCTATCATCATTCTCAGTAATAAACGGCATGATTTTTTCATACATTTTAT
>JBKJPO010000438.1:0-2942 GCA_046595095.1 Chitinophagaceae bacterium | reverse complement strand
ATTTGCTTACGATTGTGATTACGCCTGCCTGGTATCAGACCTGGAGGTTTAAAACGCTCTGTATCCTGGCCGGTCTTGCGATTGTATATTCATTTTATCGCCAAAAAATAAACCAGGAGAAAGCCAAAGGAATTGCACTGAGTAGTAAGGCAGAACTAAGACAGGTAAAAGCCGAATCTGAAAAACAAATGGCGGAAACTGAAATGATCGCTCTTCGAGCGCAAATGAATCCGCATTTTATTTTTAATGTATTAAACAGTATCAATAAGTATATCCTGGTGAATGAAGGTGAAAAAGCTTCACATTATCTTACCCAGTTTTCGCGGTTAATAAGACAGGTGCTTGAAAACAGTAAGTCATCAAAAATTTCTTTAGAAGCGGATCTTATGGCATTACAGCTCTACATTGATATGGAGAAGCTAAGATTTGGTGATAGATTCAGTTCCAATATTTCAGTACAAAAAAATATTGATACTCAATTTGTGCAGGTTCCGCCATTGCTCATCCAGCCGTATGTGGAAAATGCAATCTGGCACGGCCTAATGCAACAGGAAAGCGACGGCTGTCTTAATATTATCATAACCCAATCTCATGAGAATATATTACACATTGTTGTGGAGGATAATGGGATTGGCAGACAAAAAGCGATGGAATTAAAAAGCAAATCTGCAACCAAACACAAATCATTTGGCATGCAAATTACCAAAGACCGTATTAGTATGGTCAATAAGCTTTACAATATGCAGGCCACTGTGGGATACGAGGATATTTATGATGAACAAAGCCCTGCCGGCACGAGGGTTACTTTAACCATCCCGGTTTAACTTTATTTATGAAACAAGATCAACTACAAAACGCTGAGCAAACAAAACGTACCGCAATTATTATTGATGATGAGCCCAACGCCGTAATTGTTTTACAAAAGCTGCTGGAAATTCATTGTCACCATGTACAGGTTATTGCTACAGCCACAAACAGTATCCAGGGATTAAAGAAAATAAAAGAGTTGCACCCGGCAATTGTTTTTCTTGACATAGAAATGCCACAGATGAATGGATTCCAGTTATTAACTGAATTGGATGAGATAAACTTTCACTTGATTTTTACGACTGCTTATGATCAGTTTGCCGTAAAAGCATTTAAGTTCAATGCGCTCGACTATTTATTGAAACCCATTGATCCAATAGAATTAAAGCTCGCCATTAAAAAGACAGATGACAAACCAAATTTTTTGCCCCAGCAATTGCAATATTTAGCCGAATTGCTTGAGCATAGGGAAACTGAAAATGCTTCAGTAAGAATTGCTTTGCCTCATGCGAAAGGTTACAAATTTATTTCAGTTGCAGACATTTTATATTGCGAATCTGACAGCAATTATACATTGCTTTATTTAGCGAATGAGCCCAACTTTACTGTATGTAAAACATTAGGCGAGATTGAAGAGATTCTTCCGGCTTCAATGTTTTTAAGGGTTCACCGGAGCTACGTAGTAAACACCCGCAAGATTAAAGAAATGATTAAAAGCGATGGCGGGTTTTTAGTAATGGAGAATAATGCCGAAATACCTGTATCCAGAAATAAAAAAGATGAGGTAGGGGAGATATTGAAAGTCAGGTGATTGTTTATACATTTTATTAGCAAGGATTCCTGTATTGGGAATGCATAAGTTAATCCTGCAATTTTTTTTGTTGGAGTAGTATTTTTAGGATATAACTCTTACGTCCACATACCCCAAACCTCTGTTCACAACCTCAAAAGCAGCGTAGGCTCATTTTTGATTTCAGCATGTAGTTTAAACGCTAATTTTCTTAATAATTAATAGGAGAACATTTATTCACATAAATATATTTTATGCGACTTTACATATTGCTGATCATGCTAATTTTTTCGCCATGGCAAATACTCCATTCGCAGATACTCAAGCAAATGGGCCAACGGGCAAAGGAACAAATGAGGGCAAGGGCCGAAAGGAAAATGAATGAAACTCTTGATAAAGCTATCGACAGCCTTGTAAAGAAACCGGCAAAAAAAGAAAATACCAATCAAAGTACCCAGCAGACTAATAATTCAAATGGAAATAAATCCCCTGGAAATAATGCAGGTATCGGTGATAATAATACCGGATCGGAAACCGATATGACTCCGCAGGACGGATACATACAGGCGAAAGTATTCCCTGTACAAACATTAATTGGCGCTTCGCTGATTATAAGTGGGGAGACCATGGTTTCAGATAAATTTAAAGAGGTAAGTATAGTGATTACTTCACCCAAAGGATCCAATGAAAAAACTACTACTTATCGTGCTTTAATAAATAACAATGATGGCAGTTTTAAATTTCCTTTCAGCAATACAGAAGCTGAAGGAGATTATACTGTGAAAGTTAACAGCCCGGATGGGAAAGCAAGCAAAAATGTTTCTTTTACTATTTATGATTTTGACGGACTGGATGAAATTGGCGAAAAGATAAAAGACCTGATGGAGGAGGCTTCAAAGAATTTAAAAGTTATTGTTGAAAAAATGAAAGACCAGGCAGCCAGCAAAGATGATAAGGAGATAGATGAAAAAATGAAGGAAGTGGATGAGAACATCCAGGCAGGAATTAAAATGCTAAACAGCATTAATGAAGCTTGTGGAAAGTTTGGCCGGGCCGCTAAAGCCGGTAAGGGTATGCCTGAACATATAAGGAGAAACCTGGGCGAACTAAATGATGTATTTCAAAAACAGGAAGTAGTAATGAAGGAGCAGGTAGAAAGAGCAAAGCATCAACCTGCAGATAACACGATTTGTGAATACATGGTGATGTTGAATGAAGCATGTGCCGCTTTTTCCACGTGTACAAATATTTGGTCTAAATCATTATTCACTATCATAAAAAATGTAGCTATTGATAAAGGCGTTCCAAAAGGAGTGGAAGAGGCAAACAAAAGAGCGCCGAATGG
>JBKJPO010000346.1:0-5961 GCA_046595095.1 Chitinophagaceae bacterium | reverse complement strand
ACTTGCACACCACCGACATGAATTTCACCGCTAACACCAACGGGGACAAGCCGATCGCGTTGAACACCGCCAAGAATATACAACTGCGTATTATCCACAGGCTTACCAATTGGTGGCAAAACGGATTCAATAACGTTATGGCCTACACTATAACTACTTACTACATGCGCTTCAGTAGGACCATACTGGTTAATCAATCTTACTTTACCTTTCTCCAGCAATTCTCGTATATCTTCTGTGAGCTTAAGCTGTTCCCCGGCAACGATCACTTCCTCAATAGAAATAGATTCATAAGAAATAGAGGCAACATATTCGGCTAAAGTTTTCAATACAATAAAAGGAATAAACAAATGCGTAATGCCATGATGCACGATATCTTCGATAACTTTAGACATGTCTTTGCGTCTTGCATCACTGATCAGGTATAAGGAGCTTCCAAAACAAATTGTTGAAAAGATCTCCTGGAAACTCACATCGAAATTCAGGCTTGCAAATTGAAGAACTTGCCTGGTTTTATTTGTGAATTGCTTCTCCTGCCATGTGAGGAGGTTTACCATTCCATTGCCTGGCATTTCAACACCCTTCGGTTTTCCAGAAGATCCCGAAGTGTAAATGACATAGACCAGTGTTGCAACGTTGATTTTCTCCAAATTTTGGTTTGATAAAATATTTATATGTTGCCAATCAACATCAATTTCAACGACCCTGACATCTTTTGCTACGCTTAATTTCTCCTTTGATGCGGCACTGCTAACCACCAGGGCAGCCCCGGTATCTTCAAGCATAAAACTTATCCTTTCTTTTGGGTATTCGGGATCGATAGGCACGTACGTAGCGCCAGACTTTAATATTCCAAGAATTCCAGTGATCATTTCTATGCTGCGCTCAATACAAATAGGTACCAGGGCCCCTTTTGCAACCCCATTCGCGATCAAATAATTTGCAAACTGGTTTGCGGATTCATTAAGGTCTTTGTAGCTTATTTTTTTATCGCCAAAAACAACTGCAATTGCTCCGGGCATTTTTTCCACCTGCTCTTCAAAAAGTCCAATAATCGTTTTATCCTTTGGATATTCCACTGCAGTACGATTAAAATCATACAATAACTGATCTTCTTCTGATGTTGAGAGCATCTGAAGATTATCTACTTTTTCTTCCACTTCTGTTATTGAAACAAGTAACTTTTTGAAATGTGCAATCAATCGATCAATTGTCGCCGGTACAAACAAATCCGTACTGTATTCAACTGAACACAACATCCCATTTTCTGTTTCAGTAATGAAGAATGTCATGTCAAACTGCGCAGTAGTGTGCTCATATCCCTCTTGTATCAATAACGCTTTCCCTAATTTTAAATCAGGGACTTCAGGAGTATTCCTGAATACAAACATTACCTGGAATATTGCATTGCGGCTGAGTTCCCGTTCTTTCACCACTGTTTCTACAACTTTTTCAAACGGCACTTCCTGGTGTTCATAAGCTTCGAGGGTTGAACGTCTTACCTCGTGCAACAACTCCCGGAAGGATTGATCTCCTTTTACCTCGCTTCTTAAAGCCAGCGTGTTTATAAAAAACCCAATCAGGCTTTCTACTTCCTGCTGCTGACGGCCCGCGACCGGTGTGCCTACACAAATATCTTCCTGGCCACTATAGCGGTACAGCAATACTTTGAAGGCCGTAAGCATCGTCATGAACATCGTCGTGCCTTCCTCGTGGCTTAACTTCTGTAAACCCGCTGCCTCCTCCTTAGATATCATAAAGCCACGCATCGCCCCACGACTCGACTGAACTGCAGGACGCCCATTATCAAGGGGTAACTCTAACGGCGAAACGCCTTTCAACTTCTCTTTCCAGTATCCCAGTTTACGCTCCAACACCTCCCCTTGTAAATACCCCCGCTGCCAGATCGCATAGTCTCCATACTGTACTTCCAGCTCTGAGAGCTTCGGCTCCCGGCCCTCCTCATAAGCCTCATAGAGCTCCACAAACTCCTTTACTATTATCGACCGCGACCAGGCGTCGGAGGCTATGTGGTGCAGCGTAACCAAAAGCACATGCTCCTCCTCATCAAGGCAGATCAACTCGGCCCTCAGCATATCGTCGGCCGACAAGTCAAAGACTTTACTGATCTCATCCTTTATGTAAATCTTCAATTTATCTTCATCACCCCGGTAGCCTTTCCCCTCCGTTTTCTTTAATGCCCAACTACCCGCTTCTTTGACCACCTGGAAAGCTTCCCCATCCTCTTCCCGAAATACGGTCCGCAATACCTCATGGCGACGCACGATCTCGCCGAGAGCCTTCTCCAGCCCCTCCACGTTTACTCTACCCTTTAGCCTCAACACCGCCGGCACGTGATACTGAACCGTGCCTTCAAGCCTATCGATGAACCATAAACGCTCCTGGCTAAACGACAGCGGGGTACGCTCCGGTCCTGGACTTATGGCCTTTACCTTCGGTAACACTCCCACAGCCGATTGCAGCTCCAACTGGCCCGATAAACCGGCTATCGTCGGGTAATCAAATATGTCACTGATCGGCATCTCTACTTCCAACTCTTTCCTTATGGCCGATATCAAACGCACCGCCAGAAGGGAGTGGCCTCCCAATTCAAAAAAATCATCATGCACCCCAACCTCATCGACTTCCAATACTTCCTGCCAGATGACGGCCAGCCTGCGCTCCGCTTCGTTCCTCGGCCCCTCGTAGCGACCACTCAACTGCCCCGACTGATCAGGGTCCGGAAGACCTTTGCGATCCACCTTCCCGTTGGCCGTTAGCGGTATCCGCTCCACCTCTACCAACACCGACGGTACCATGTACTCCGGCAACTGATCCTTTAAGTAGCTCACTATCCCTTCCCTATCAAACCAACTTTGCCCGCCCACAACGTAGGCTATCAATTGCAGGTTGCCCTGCCTGTCGGCCCGACCCACCACTACGGCCTGGCTCACCAGATCCGACCTGCTCAACACCTCTTCCACTTCCTGCGGCTCGATCCTATAACCCCTGATCTTTACCTGGGCGTCTATCCTTCCTAAAAATTCAATGCTCCCATCTCCAAGCATCCTCACCCGGTCGCCTGTGCCATACATCAGCCCCTGATCATTATTATCTTTATTATCATTATCCCTATCAAATGGATTGTTTATAAATTTCTCTTTTGTCAGCTCCTCATTGTTCCAGTATCCACGTGCCACACCATCGCCTGCTATAAAAAGCTCGCCCGGCACACCTATCCCGCTTAGCTCCAGTTCCTTTGACAGCACATACACTCTTGTATTGGAAAACACCTTACCGATCGGTATCGTCCTGCCATATTTTCTTTCCCCCTCTACCTCGTGAAGCAACTTGCCTATCGTCGTCTCCGTGGGGCCGTAGTGGTTTATTATCCTGCAGCCTGCCCCCGATTTCTTTATCGTCTCTATTATATCTGAACCCAGGGCTTCACCTCCAAAAACCAACAAATGTTTTGGAACAAGCAGGCCCTCTGAACTCAAAGCCTTCCAGTGCGAGGGAACGATCTTCAAACATCCGATCTCATGGTCTCTGAAATAGCTATGCAGGTAGTGGCTGTCGCTTACCGATTCTCTCGAAAAAACGTGCAGCTCACCGCCAAGAAGCAGCGAACCATAGATCACCGTATTGCCAAGATCGGTGGCTATCGTCGACACCAGGGCAAAGGGGCCCAATTTAGAGATCCCTGTCTTTTCCTCCAGGCCCAAGGTATAGTCCACCAGGTTTTGGTGGGTAACCATCACCCCCTTGGGATTGCCCGTAGAGCCTGATGTATAAATCACGTAGGCCAGCCCGTTAGGTGAGAGCCCCCGGGCTAAATTATCTTCCTGCTTATCTTTTTGTCCGTCTTCCTGCCTGTCTTTTTCTGCGTTGTTTTCTATCTCCACTACCTGGCCTGTGTAAGACCCTGGAAGCTGATCCCGGCTCGCCTTACTGCTTACCACCACTTTTGCACCGGCGTCCTCAAGCATGTAGCCCACCCGCTCCCGGGGAAAAGCGGTATCTATGGGAACGTAGGCGCCGCCGGCTTTCAGGATACCAAGCATACCTACTATCATCTCTATCCCCCGATCTATAAACAGCGGCACTAGCGTACCTTCTTTTACTCCTTTACCCACCAGCGTGTGGGCCAGCCTGTTAGCTCTCCCGTTTAGGTCCTGGTAACTGAGCTTCCCGCCCTCAAAGACCACCGCCATGGCCCCCGGGTTCCCGCTCACCTGTTCTTCAAAAAGATCCACAACCGTTTTATCTTTTGCGTAGCTAACTCCCCCTACTCTACGGCCTCCTAACTGCTCTTCTTCTGGTTTACAAAGCAGTTTCAATCGCCCGATCTTTTCGGCCGGTGCCTTTACTATTGAAGCCAGTAGCTCTTTAAAATGAATCGCCATCCGCTCTATCGTCTCGGGCATGTAGAGATCGGTGCTGTATTCTACGGCACCATGAAGCATGCCTCCCGTTTCATTTATAAAAAACGTGATATCAAATTTCGATACTTTCGAAACAAAGGGTTCCCGCGACAGCGCCAGTCCACCTAGTTGCAACCCGCCCGCTTCCGGCGTGTTGAGCAGCACCAGCATCACCTGGAACAGCGGACTGCGACCCGGATCCCGGTCCTTTACCACCGCTTCCACCACTTTTTCAAAGGGAACGTCCTGGTGCTCGTAGGCCTCCATCGTAGTTGACCTCACCCGGGACAGCACTTCGGTAAACGAAAGCTCATCGCTCAGCTCCGTCCTCAAAGCCAGCGTGTTTACAAAAAAACCAATCAGCCCTTCCACTTCCTGGCGGCTTTGGTTGGCTATCGATGTGCCTACCGCAATATCTTCCTGACCACTATAGCGATACATCAAAATATTATAGGCCGACAGTAGCGTCATAAACAGACTGCTCTCCTGATGCTGGCTCATTTCCTGCAACCGCCCCGTTAACTCTTTTTCTACCTTAAAAACAACCGTATCTCCACGGTTACTCCGCACTGCAGGACGAGCAAAATCGGTAGCCATACCCAGCGGCTCCACCCCTGACAGTTTCTGCTTCCAGTAGCCAAGCTTCTTTTCTAAAACCTCTCCCTGCAAATAATTACGCTGCCACAGCGCATAGTCTGCGTACTGAAGCTCCAGCGGCGCTAACCCCGACTCCTGCCCTGATTCAAAAGCCAGGTAGAGCGCGGCCACCTCCCGCACAATGATCGGCATCGACCAGGCGTCTGATGCTATGTGGTGCATCGTAACGACTAGCACATGATCCTCACCTAAAAGACGGATCAATGTCGCACGAACCATATAATCATTTGAAAGATCAAAGGGCTTCCGCGCAAGTAGCGAAATATGATCCTGCAACCCCGCAACATCTGAGCTCAGGCCCGAACCATCTTCAATAGTTAATCTCCAATCTCCTGCCGATTTTATATGCTGATATGCTTGACCGTTATCTTCCCTAAATACCGTTCTTAATACCTCATGGCGATACACTATCTGCTCCATAGCATACGATAAGGCTGACTCATTTAATTTACCGCGTAAGCGAAGTATGGTGGGCGTATTATATTGAACACTGCCTTCATAACGGTCAATAAATAATAAACGTTCCTGGCCGAATGAAAGAGGTAGCCGATCAAGTGAAGCGCGATCGGCCTTTATTATTTTGTAAGAATTATCATTTACAGTTTTGGTTTGCCATTGCTCATTACCAAGAAATTCAATGATGAGCTGCTTATTACTCCTTATTTCTTCAAGTAAATTTTTATCAATATTTTGGTTTTCAGGAACTTTAAGTTGAAGCTTCTCATCATTTAAAACAACTTCTAACCCAGCCTGTTTCGCCTGGTACAATAAATTGATAACCTTATTAAACTCGTTTTCCATATGGCAATTCCCGAATAAACAATTATACAGTAAAATTATATATCTATCAGCTCAAATGATGTTGTGTTTTTCTCGTCTC